>NZ_JBQXEZ010000002.1:0-249397 GCF_052618305.1 Desulforudis sp. DRI-14
CCGCGGTCGAAGCGGCACACGCTTGGATAAACTCTCGCCGTGAAAGTTTTCTCATTATAAATCTAACAACCCCTTCCCAAAGAAAGTGCAGAGGAAGCCCGGGATGCGCTAAATTGCCGCATCCCTCAACAATAGGGGACAAAAGAATAGACGGAGGCAAGACCCCATTGCGGTTGGGGTCTTGCCGCCCTCTCAAGAAGCAGAGGACGGGCAAACGCTTGAAGGGGGGCTAGGCCCATCTCTGCAGGGACCAATGGTCTGGGTTGTCCTAAAACAGTCAGGCAGAAGGGGTTCTGACTGATAAGACCGGGTGCCGGCAAGGCACACATCCCGGACCATAAAACCATTATGTGCTACGCCTCACAAAATCGGCAAACGTGAATTTGTCGCAGTTTTGCGCAATATGGCAAGATTCCAAGCCGCGTGCTCCATGTTGCTTGACTGGATAGCCAATTAACTGGACAAGCTTGTCTAGCAATTAGACAAAGTAGGCTAGTGAGTACGACAAAAAGTCCTGATGCGGGATATGGGGCCTCGAAGATGTTAAGAGGTTAACGGAGGGAATGCCTTAATCCACGATGCTGTAAATGTGTTCGATAGGCCTTCCGATCTTGCGGGCGAGGTGGAGAGCGGTCGCGAGGCTGGGAAGGCTCTTGCCGTTTTCGTAGCGCAGATACTGGCTTAGGCTCAAACCCAGCTTGTCGGCGAACTGCTGTTTTTCCAGTTTGTAATCCTTCCTGATATTAGCCCAGCGCACGCCGATACGCAGCATTTCTTTCGGCGAGTCGACAACGAGCGACGCGGGAAGCATCTGAGCCGTACAGGGCCTCGCATTGGCGCCTGACCGCTCGATGAGGACGGCCACCCCTTCCACGGACGTTCCGATGTGCAGCGGATAATAATCTACGACGCAGGGTGCTGCGCGCCCGCCTTTATCGCGGACGGTCAGGGAATGGCCCAATGTCGGGGAACCGGAGTGGAGAACGGTGAGCAACTGAAAGGCCGATTCTTCCCGGGCATCATTTTCGGCAAGGTATTCGGCGATTTGCAAAAGCGAGCGTCCGACGAGTTCGTTGGGCAAGTAGCCCGTCTGGCTGTGGACGGACGTATTGCACCAGGTACAGACGACGTTCCTGTCGAAGAGCATCAGGCCGAATGGAAAAGCATCGAGAGCCGCTTGGCAGAGATCCCTGTCCAGGCGCTGTGCCTGACGCCTGTCCTGCACCAGGATTATGGAGTTGCCCGCATCGCGTTTTGCATCGTGCAGCAAGGCTGAAATCCTTAAGTTTTGGCCTTCCTGGTTCAGTGAGAAGCTGATCTCGTGGTTGACTTGCCCACCTTTGTTTTGCTCTAGCTCGAGGGTCAGATGAGGTAGAACAGTATCCAGCCGGGATTCACCGGCGGCGATGCCGCGTCCGAAAAGATCGACCGCCGCCCGGTTGGCGAAGGTGATCTTCTCTCCCCGGTCAGCGACGATTACCGGCCGGTCGACAGCCTTAAGCAGAAAACGGTTCTCTCTTTCAAGAATTTCGTTCCTGCGTTCAAGGTATTGCACACGGCATTCGTAATGCTCCAGGACGAAGGACGACTCCATAGTTTTGCTCCAGTTACGCAACAGTTCGTATTCTTCCTGCGAGGCGCAGCCTATAGGCAGCCAGAAAGCCAGGACACCCTGCAGCGTGTTGTTCGGGTTGAACACCGGGGTCGCCATACTTATCCAGGGATGAAAGCCGGCGTACCAGTGTTCGCTTCCGGAGACGATCACAGGCTGCTTCAGGCGGATAGCGAGGCCAACGGCGTTGCAACCGACCCTCTGCTCGGAGTAGAACCCCCCCAAAGTCAGGTACGCCTTGGGATCTTCCTGGGCGGTGACCTTATCGCACACGATATCGATGCATGTGCCCTCGGCATCGAGCAGCATGGCGGCAAAACGCGGGTAACGGCGCGCCAGGGATCTTTCCAGTTGAAAAGGGAAAAAGCTGCTGGCTGACTGCAGGAGCACGGCCGATTCTCCACGACGCTTTTTAAGCTCCTGGTCCGAAACGGCGGGAGGTTCCGGGGGATTGTGAGGATCGATATTCAGGCGTATACACCGGCTCCACGCATCCTGGATCAAAAAACCGCCGGGGTGGTCGTGAACGGGCCGGCCGGATGTCGCGGCTTTCCACGCCTCCTGAACGGCAGGCTGGTTGTTCTGAATCAGCAGGTAGTGCAAAACCCGCACGTGTTCCCGTTTTAACCCCTGCTCCTCCAGGAAAGTAAGGATCTTGTCCTTATCCTGCAAATCAAGACAGAAACTGATCTCGCACCTTTTGTTATCCATGTGGTAAGACCCTTTCCTTGAAGCGGCAGTTGATAATCGGGATTCGCTCGTCCGGCTCTTCGTTTTGTCCTGTCTCTTCTGTAATTTTAGAAGGTATCTAAGGGTACTTTCACCATGGCAACCCAATCGAAAAATGGTGTCATAATTTTGTAACCTATTCTTTATAAACCTGTAAGATTCCTGCCGGTGTCCCGAACGGGTTATGGAGAAGGCTAAATATTTCGACAACAGGTCACAAGGAGGTAGAAACCGCAAGGGCCGCTTGGAAGGGAGCGGCCTTCGCGAATGTGTCGCTGGTGGCACGGTGCTTCTTTCAGTTGTTTTCACCGGTTTCTTGGCTGTTGTCATCGTCACGGCGGGGGTAGGCCGCCATAGGCCGGGACCTTCTGAGCCTTGCGGTGTGATAGATAACGGCCGTGGCGACGGCGAAGGGCAGCAAGATCAGCGGCAGAAAGGACAGCGTGACGCCGTCGTTGACGAACAAGGTGCAAACCTCCTTACGGCAACCCAGGCCGGAATCCTGCAAATATGGAAGGCGTTGTCAGGCGTCCAGGATCTTTTTGGCTCCGGACTGTTCCATTATCCCGCGCACACGCGCGGTTTCGTGTTTGGGACACTCGACGGCCACGGCGATCCCCGGCCCGTGATAGCTTTCCACGAACTTTTTGGCCCACGGCTCTTTTGCAAAGAGCTTGTCGCGTTCGGTCTGAATGTAAGCGAGTTTCTCACCGGCACGGGTGTCGTGTTCACGGCCTTCAGCCAGGTCGGTGATGACCATGTCTTTACGGTCAAACCCGGCATTGTGCAGGCTGTCCACCAGGAAACCAACTTGCTCGGAACGAGGCATTATCGCTACAAGCTGCATATTATCACCTCCGTTCAGGGGATAGTGTTGGTTGTAGTCTATACCGGTAGGGATAACGCTATCGCTTCCTTGTTAAGGCGGAGCCGCAAACTTTCCATAGTTCAAACACTTTCTGTCGACAGTCAGGGGTTGCATAGGACGAGCGGAGCCGGTACAGACTGACGGCAGAAACCTAGAAGGAGGTTCCGTAATGGGTGAAAAAATCGCCGTACAAGAAAACCTGGATGAAATCAGGTCACTGTTGAAGGATGCCGGATACGAGGTCGTCAATCCCGATCAGCGCGAGGGTGTAAAGGCTTTCGTGATCACCTCCGGGATTACGCCTGAAGAGAATGCCGGAATTGAACCTGAGGAAAACGTTTACCTCCCTACCGGGAAACCGCATGCCGTAAGTTACGCGCCGGTGATTGACGCGACCGGCAAGTCGGCCGGGGAAGTGGCGGATGAGGTGAAACGGCTCGCCAACCGCTAGACCCGTACATCCCATAACTTTTCGCCAAAAAAGAGACAAGCGGAGCCGATCAGGAAAATTCCGCCCTTCTTGAAAGGCCGTCGATGTGCTATAATGTGCCCGTCGGCATTAAGGGCCTGTAAGGGCCAGTAATATCATTACTTTACTTTTTGGAGAGTGAGCGGGTTGGACATCATCCAGGCCGTCGTCCTGGGTATTGTACAGGGACTGGGCGAGTTTCTACCCATATCGAGTTCAGCACACCTTATTCTGGTACGCTGGTTTTTTGGCTGGGACGATCCGGGACTTACCTTTGACGTCGCGTTGCATTTCGGCACCTTGATCGCGGTAGTGGCCTTTTTCTGGCGGGATTGGGTGAATCTCACCGTTGCAGGGCTGCAGAGGCGGCGTTCCCCCGAAGGCCGGCTGTTCTGGTACATCGTCCTGGCCACCGTACCAGGGGCGTTGGCCGGGTATCTGTTAGAAGACCATGCCGCCACCACCTTCAGAAGTCCCTTCATCATCGGTACCATGCTTATCCTCATGGGCGTCCTTCTCTGGGCTGTCGACCACTACAGCAGGCGGGTCAAACGGCTAAATGATATCGGGTTGGGGACGGCCCTATTCATCGGCGTCGCCCAGGCCTTTGCCATCATCCCGGGCGTTTCGCGTTCGGGAGCGACGATTACCGCGGCCAGGATGGCCGGGGTGACCCGGGAGGCCGCGGCTAGGTTTTCCTTCCTGCTCTCAACGCCTGTGATCGTTGGGGCCGCCGTCTTTCAACTAAAGGACATTTCCGCCGGAGACCTCACCGTCGCCTTCATAACTGGCATCGTTACGTCCGCCGTCGTCGGCTTTTTGGCGATAGGCTTCCTGCTCCGCTACGTCATCCGTCACAATTTCAACCTGTTTGTCTGGTACAGGTTCGCCTTGGGGCTGGCCGTGATCGTCACGGCGCTTGTCCGGGGCTGAACAAAGTAAAAAGAGGACCGCTCCGGCGGTCCTCTTGGGATAACATCCTCTTGTTAGTGCAAAATCCTCTTGTTCCCGGTCTCGGGATCGAGTTCGGGCTCTTCGCCGTCAGCCTCGCCGCGGGTTTCGATAAGGTCGTTGATATCCATGGCCTGTTCCGCCACCTTGGGGGTGACGTAAATCGGCGCTTGGCTTCTCAGGGCCAATGCGATGGCGTCGCTGGGCCTGGCGTCGATGATTGTTGACTGGCCTTGCTGCGTGAGATGGAGTTCGGCGAAAAAGGTACCGTCGCGGAGGTCCGAAATAACGACTTTTGAAACAACGCCGCCCAGGTGATTGCAGGCAGACAGCAAGAGATCGTGAGTGAGCGGGCGCTCCGGGTGCAGGCCTTCCAAGGCCAAGGCAATCGCCTGGGCTTCGGCGATCCCGATCCATATCGGCAAAACCCTGGCTTCCGGTTCATCAACAAGGAGGATAACCGGATTTTTCATCGGGTCCAAGGCGATTTCCCGAACGTGCATAGGAATCACGAGTGCGCACCTCCCCCGGCTCCAAAACTTCTTGGTTAATCAGTCCGGCTTTTGTGCCTATATTATACCAGCAGCGCCATGTCCGGACAACTGGAAAGGATTTTCCTAATTCTTGACGAAGTTTCCGGTGTAAGGCGGTGATGGTAACGTGAGCTTCTACGGGCAGCTTAAGCCCCAGACGCGTTACGAAATCCTGGGACTCCTCCTCTCCTCGGGGTCCGTCATAATGTTTCTCAGTATTGTTTCCGGCGCCGCGGGTGTTGTCGGCAACCTTATCGACCGGATCTGCCGGGTGATCGCCGGTGACGGGGCTGTTTTGCTGCCTTTGCTCTTGGCCTACACGGGAGCGCTCCTGATCAAGGACCGGCATCCCGTGCGTTTCCTGCCGAGGTTTTACGGCGGGCTGATCTGCTTGGCCGCGCTTTTGGCCGCCAACCACATGCGCATCCTGGTCCCCGAAGACAGCTTCGGCACCGTAACCGGATCCGGCGCCGCGGGCAACGGCGGCGGTGTCTTGGGGGCGATCCTGGCCTGGGTGCTGTATCGTTGTTTTGGTTATATCGGAAGCGCCGTAGTTCTCATTTCAGCTGGCCTGGTAGGCGTCACCCTTTTTACGGAAGTCTCGCTTTTGAAAGCGGGTAAGGCGATTACCAGGTATTTCTCCAGGAGTACCCGGCGGCTCGGCCGGGCCGTGCAGGACTACGTTTACCCCGAGACCGAACAGCAAGCGGCGAGCCAACCCGTCATTGTCGATCACGCCCAGCCCAAGCAACCCGCCGAGAACCAGCCGAGTCCGGTGATTAAAATCGAGCCGGAACCCGAGACGCGGACGGCCGTCCCGGACAAAAAAGACCGCTTTATGCCGGATGAAGAGATCGAAGAGGCCCACCAAATTTCTCTCCAGGAACTGACGCCGTACCAGCTGCCTCCTTTGAGCCTGCTCAATCGTCCTCGCCCGAAGAACGCCCGTTCGGCGAAGGATATTTCCGAAAACGTGCGTAAGCTCGAGGAAACCCTGGAGAGTTTCGGTGTCCGGGCCAAGGTTATCCAGGTTTCGCGCGGGCCAAGCATCACGCGTTACGAGCTTCAGCCGGCGGCGGGAGTCAAGGTCAGCCGTATTGTCAGCTTGAGCGATGATATCGCTTTATCGATGGCCGCTCCGGGGGTGCGCATCGAGGCGCCGATTCCCGGGAAAGCGGCGATAGGCATCGAGGTCCCTAACAAGGAAGTCAGCATGGTGCACCTCCGGGAACTGCTGGAGACCAAGGAATTTCAGCAATCGGCTTCGCGCCTTACGGTGGCTCTCGGCAAGGACATTGCCGGAAACGCCGTTATCGCCGATCTCGCGCTGATGCCTCACCTGTTGATCGCCGGTGCCACCGGCGCGGGTAAGAGCGTGTGTCTGAACACGCTTATCGCCAGCATCCTCTTCAAGAGCGGGCCCGACGACGTCAAATTCTTGATGATCGACCCCAAGATGGTGGAATTGACAACGTACAACGGGATTCCGCACCTGATTTCACCTGTGGTCACCAATGTGAAGAAGGCCGCCGTTTCGCTCAAGTGGGCCGTCCGGGAGATGGAGAAACGTTACGAGCTGTTTGCGGCCGCGGGTGTCAGGGACATCACGCGCTATAACAATGTCTTTAAGTACCGCGACTATGAGGGCGAACGCGTACACCTGCCGCTGGTTGTGATTATTATCGACGAGCTGGCTGACTTGATGATGGTCGCCCCGGCCGAGGTGGAAGACGCCATCTGCCGTCTGGCGCAGATGGCCCGGGCGGCGGGGATTCATCTTGTGGTGGCTACGCAGCGTCCCTCTGTCGATGTCATCACCGGGCTGATCAAGGCCAACATTCCTTCGCGCATCGCCTTCGCCGTGTCTTCCCAGACGGACTCACGCACGATTCTGGATATCGGCGGCGCGGAAAAACTGCTTGGGAAGGGGGACATGCTTTTCCACCCGGTAGGGGCGGCGAAGCCTATTCGGGTACAGGGAGCCTATCTGAACGACCGCGAGGTCGAGAACCTTGTTGGCTATCTCCAGCGCGAGGCTCTTCCCCAGTATGACGAGGAGATTTTCGGGGACACCCCGGAGGAGGCCGAGACCGAGTTCGAGGACGAACTCCTGCCGAAGGCCGTGGAGATCGTCGTGCGCACCGGCCATGCCTCGATTTCGCTTCTCCAGCGCCGCCTGAAGATCGGGTATGCGCGTGCGGCACGGCTCGTAGACATAATGGAGCGGCGGGGCATCGTCGGCGGGTTTGAGGGGTCAAAACCCCGGGTTGTGCTGATGAGCCCGGAGCAATATAACCTGATATTCAGGAATAAGAAGTAGTCTGTTGACCGTAATCTTGGGGCATGCTATGATTGGCCTGAATATAGGCGTTATAGGCGTTACCGGTTATTGGATAGCCTGAGGCGTTTTTTTCCGGCCTCGGGCGCATATCTTGATACTGTTGCGTAAAGGATATATGAGACCCGTGTTCGGTCGTTGTGCGGGCGCAGAGTAAGCGTTGCCCCTGATATTTCAGTTGATAAATGAGCGGTTGTGGACAGTCCATGCGCAAGGGCCTGGCAGCAGCTTCCCGGCAGGGCAAGGCCTCTTATCGCCGGTATCCCGTCATAAGGAAGGGGCCGGGAAAGCCGCTCGCGGCAGCCGTTGTGGAGGGGATTGTAGGAGTAGGGGTCTTTGGGGTGCGGAACAGGAGGTGGGTTCATGCCGATCGGTGAACTTCTTAAGGCTGCGCGTGAGGAAAAGGGCCTGGATCTGGGTATGGTCGAAGAGGAAACCAAGATCCGCAAAAAGTATATCAAGGCGCTGGAGGATGAGGATTTTAATGTTCTCCCCGGCCGTGTCTACGCCAAGGCTTTTTTGAGGACGTACGCCAGATTTCTCGGGCTGGACGCCGAACAGCTGGTCGCCGAGTTTAATGCCGGACAGCAGGCGGAGAATCGTGAACCGGCCGAGGCGCAGCTTGAGCCGGCAACGGTTAACGACCGCCGGAAGAAGCCGTTTCGCTATACCAATTACCTCGTGGCGGCCGCCGTGGTCGTCGCCTTGCTGATATTCAACGCTTTTTACCAGCCGACGGAAACGAAGCAGGGAAAAGATACGGGACCAACGACGCCGCCGCCTGCCGTAGAGCCGCAGACGCCTCCGGGACCCAGCCAGACAACCCCGCAGCCTCCTCCGCAGGAAGGGCTGGATATGATGATCAGGGTGGTGGAAGGGACCAGCTGGATGCAGGTTATCGTCGACGGTGAGGTCTCCTACGATGGGTTCCTCGGCGTGGGGCGGGAGCTCGAGTTTAAAGGGCGCGAACGAATCTTCCTGCACGTCGGGAATGCGGGCGTGGTAAGAGTGACCCTTAACGGGGAGGATCTTGGTTTGCTCGGTGAAAAAGGCAAGGTTGTGCGGCGCGAATTCACGCTTTAATCATCGAGGCTTATGTTGAAGGTCTACGCGGTCAGCCTGGGTTGTGACAAAAATCGGGTCGATACCGAAACGATGCTGGGCCTCCTGGTACAGGAAGGTTACTTGCTAACCCCTGTCAAACAGGAGGCCGACGTGTGTTTGATCAATACCTGCGGGTTTATTGCCAGCGCCAAGGAAGAGGCCGTCAGCGTCATCCTTGACGCCGCCCGCCTCAAGGATGACGGCCGGTGCACCGTCCTTGTCGTGGCCGGTTGTCTGGCGCAGCGCTATCCTGACGAGCTGATGGCCGAAATACCGGAAATAGACGTCCTGGTGGGGACGGGACAGGTCGGAGAGATTGCCGCGGCGGTGAAGCGGGCGCTGAAGGGTGAGCGGCACATGGCGGTCGGCCCTCCGGGGTATCTCGCGCCGCGCCGCGCGCCGCGCCTGCTGACCACGGTTGAGCATACCGCCTACCTGAAGATCGCCGAGGGCTGTTCGAACTGCTGTTCGTACTGCGTTATTCCCAGGCTACGGGGAAGGTACCGGAGCAAGGACCCCGATGCCGTCTTCGAAGAGGCTTTAAGCCTGGTGGCGGGCGGAGTCCGGGAACTCATCCTTGTTGCCCAGGACACGACGCGATACGGCACGGACTTGAATGACGGAAGCACCCTGGCCGGGCTGCTCGCCCGGCTGGCCGGCATCGAGGCCGTGAAGTGGCTGAGAGTGCTGTACTGCTATCCCACGGGAATCACGCCGGAATTAATCGAGACCGTCGCGCGCGAGCCCAAGGTCTGCCGTTACCTCGACATCCCGATGCAGCATGCCAGCGATGCCGTGCTGAGGGCTATGGGACGCCCCACGAGCCGGAAAGACCTCGTCGACTTGGTGGCGAGGCTGCGCGGGTCCATCTCCGGCATCACCCTGCGATCGACCTTCATGGTCGGCTTTCCGGGCGAAACCGAGGATGATTTCCTTGCGCTGCTGGATTTTCTGCGTGAGGTCCGCCTGGACCGCGCGGGCTTTTTCGCCTATTCGGCGGAAGAAGGAACAGCGGCGGCCGGGCTGCCGCGACAGGTGCCTGAAGAGGTCAAGATGGAACGGTTAAAAAGGGCCTTTGCCCTGCAAACAGGAATTATGCGGGAACACAACCGGGAAAAAGTGGGATGTGAATTGACGGTGCTGGTGGAAGGCCGCAGGGGGCCTTTTCACTGGGGGCGCAGCGAGGGTGACGCGCCGGGTGCCGACGGAAGGGTGTTCTTCGGGGGGGCCCGCTGGGCGGAGCCCGGAGAGTTCGTCAACGTGCGCGTCGAGAAAAGCCTGGGATACGATTTGGTGGGACGCATCACCACGGTTTAACACGAAAGCGAAACAATGCTACAATGAGAAACGGCGGGTATCCCGCCGTTTCTTTAGGGCTGTTGAAAAACTTCGCCTGCCCATTGGGAAGTGTGAGGTGACTTCTCGCATCTCACCTCTCAAATGCTATGCTTGTCTTTGAACAGCCCCTGGTTTTTTAACAGGTCCTTTGTACCAGGCATTTCATAAGGAAAGCCGTCATCTCTTGTGGTATAATCCATAATTGCGAATCGCTAAGAATGATAAGGACTGTCGAGACAGCGCGGATTAGATGGGAGAGGATACCGATGCAGTGGTACGGCTTAAAGATAAAGATCGTCATCCTTACCTTTATCTTCGGGCTGGCTGTTTTCCTGGGAGGGAACTTCCTCTATGACAAATATGGCTCGAACCAGTCCTTGCGCCAGGATTTAAGCGCGAACGAATACGTGGAGTCTTTCGAGTTGGAGGATCAGGGCGCTTTCGTTCTTGTTACCGTACGCATGCGGCCGAACGACAACCTTATGCGTGAGTACCGGGCTCTCGAGCGCGGCATCGAGACGGGCCTGAACGGCCGCCCTTACCGGCTAGTTATCGAAGATACGAGGGACAAGGCCTTGTCTGACGTGCTTTACGAGAGCCAGTACGCCATTCACCAGGCCATCGCTCAGGGGAGTTTTCCGGAAATGGCCCGGGTGATTGAGGAGAACGCGCGCGGGGCCGGCGCCGCCGCCAGGGTGTTCGTCGACAACAAGTACGTGTACGTCCAGTTGGAGGGCCGGAACGGTTCTTTCCTGCTGGAGGTTATCCCCCGCGGCGCTGTAAACAGCGACGACAAAGGGCTGAACGGGGGTGGCCTCTATGCATAAGGAAGTGGCTCTAGGCCTTGGACTCGCCCTGATCGTCTTCCTGCTTGTCTCCGGCTACAACGTGGGGCCGCTGATTTTCCTTCTCGCCCTTTGCGGCATGGCTTATTACATGGCCAGGCAGCGTGGGATTGTCAAAACGTTTGCCAAGGTCGCCACGGAGCCCCAGGTGCAAATCTCCTTTGCGGACATCGGCGGCCAGCACACGGCCATCGAGGAACTGCGGGAAGCCCTGGATTTTATCAGGAGCAAGAACGAGATCAAGAGGCTGGGAATCAGGCCTCTCAAGGGCATTCTCCTGACCGGCCCGCCGGGAACCGGCAAGACGCTGATGGCCAAGGCCGCCGCCAATTATACCGATGCGGTCTTTGTATCGGCGAACGGCAGCGAGTTTATCGAAATGTACGCGGGCGTGGGCGCCCAGCGCGTGCGGAAACTCTTTCAAACCGCACGGGAAATGGCCCAGAAACGTAAAAAAAACAATGCTATTATCTTTATCGACGAGATCGAGGTCCTGGGCGGAAAACGCGGCCAGGTCACCAGTCACCTGGAATACGACCAGACGCTCAACGAACTGCTCGTCCAGATGGACGGGATAGGCATCGACGAGGACGTCACCATCCTGATCGTCGCCGCCACCAACCGCGCGGACATGCTCGACCCCGCGCTCTTACGCCCCGGGCGTTTTGACCGGCAGGTTCGCGTGGACATCCCCGACAAGGAGGGGCGCCTGGAGATCCTGAAACTGCACACGCGCAACAAACCGCTGGCCGAAGACGTAGACTTGCCGGCGCTGGCCAAGGATACCTTCGGGTTTTCCGGGGCGCACCTCGAGAGCCTGGCGAACGAAGCGGCCATTCTCGCCATGCGCGAAGGCAGCAAGGTCATCACCCAGGCCCACCTGCACGAGGCCGTCGACAAGGTGATTATGGGCGGCAAGCTCGACCGTCGGCCGACCGTCGAGGAGATGAGGCGCGTCGCCATCCACGAAACCGGGCACGCCCTCGTCAGCGAGCAGAACCGTCCGGGTTCGGTCTCCACACTGACCGTAACACCGCGCGGGGCCGCCCTCGGTTACATGCGGCAGACCTCGGAAGACGACAAGTACCTGCATACCAAGGAGCACCTGGAGAGCCAGATCGCCGTAATGCTCGGCGGGGCGGTGGCCGAAGAAGTGATGCTGGGCTCGCGCAGCACCGGCGCCTCCAACGACTTTGAACAGGCCCTGAATCTGGCCGAGACGATCATTCGCGCGGGAATGTCCGGCCTGGGGATTGTGGATGTCAAGTCTCTGCCCCAGGACGTCAAGCACAAGGCTCTCGCCGCTATTTTAAAGGAGCAGGAGGAGAAGGTTAAGGCCTACCTCCAGGAAATGACCTCGCAGATCGAGCAGATCGTAGAACGGCTCCTGGCCCAGGAGAAAATGACGGGGGACGAGTTCCGCAGCTTCTTACAGAAGCCGGCGGCATAAGCTTGGAAAACCAGGGGTGCACATCCTCGCCGGGTGTGCACTCTTTTATGCCGGGAGTGTACCGTATTCCTCTCGTGACGATCATCCCTTGCCAGGGGGAGCCGTTGGCATTACAATTGGAATAGTGAAATCGTGAACTAGCTTGAATAAGGGTGGCGTCTGCAGTTGCAAGCCGAAGCGGTGTTCACCGGCAGCGAATTGCTCCTGGGATACGTTATAAATACACATGCTCACTTTCTCGGGCTTGAATTGGCGAAACTCGGCGTCGAGTTGACCTTGCAGACGGCGGTCGGCGACGACTGGGACCGGATGCGCGGCGTCATCGAGCAAGCCGTCAAACGTTCGGATATCGTTATTACCACAGGCGGTTTGGGACCCACCACCGACGACATCACCAAGGAAGTCGTCGCCGATATCCTTGGGGTGCCGATGGTTATGAACGCCGAGGCCCTGAGCAAGATGCAGGCCTTCTTCGACAAGCGGGGAAGACCCATGCCCGCCATCTTCCGCCGCCAGGCCTGTTTCCCCGCGGGTGCCCGGCTCATCCCCAACGATAAGGGAACGGCGCCCGGCTGTTTCCTCGAACACGACAACACGGTCATCATCATTCTTCCCGGTCCCCCCCGCGAGCTCAGACACATGTTCACCACCTACGTCGCCCCGTTTATCGCCGGGCTTCCGGGGCGGGGCGAGGTGCTGAGGACGAAAACGCTCAAGCTGACGGGGATCGCCGAGTACGCCGTGCAGGAGATCCTGCGGGATCTCGGCGGCCAGGGAAATCCGGGCTTGGGCTATCTGGCCAAGCCGGGGGCGACGCACGTGCGCGTGACCGCCCGCCACGCCGATCCCCGGGAGGCCGAAAAGATGGTCGAGGAGCTGGTGCAAAAGGTGGTGGAGCGTCTCGGCGACCACCTGTTTGCTGTTGACGGCCAGCTGCTCGAAAGGGACGTAGGCGTCATGCTTCGGGAGAAGGGCATGACCATCTCCACCGCCGAGTCGTGTACCGCAGGCATGGTGGCGGCCAGGCTGACCGACGTTCCGGGCAGTTCCCAGTACTTCTACGGGGGTGCGGTGACCTATTCGAATGAGCTGAAGACGCAGATGCTGGGGGTTCCTGCCGAGACGATCGCCAGGTACGGGGCGGTCAGTGAGGAGACGGCCGTCGCGATGGCGCAGGGCGTCCGGCGCGTCACCGGTTCCGATATAGGCATCGGCGTTACGGGCATCGCGGGACCTGACGGCGGGAGCTCCGGCAAGCCTGTAGGGCTGGTTTACATTGCTCTGGCTTCGGATAAAGACGTTGTAACGCGCCGCTTTTTCTTCCCCGGTGAACGGATGGCCGTTCGCGAGGGGACGGTCAATGCCGCCCTGCATATGGTGAAGGTCTTCCTGGAAAGCCACTAGAAGAGGCTGGATGCGTGGATCAACCCCGTCAAGTTACGGGGTTGTTGTTTGCAAACAGGAAGAATTAGCTTAGAATGGTGGTAGCAGCTGGAGGGAGGGGTCGTGTTGAGCGATAAGGAAAAAGCGCTGGAATTGGCTTTACTGGGTATTGAACGGCAGTTCGGCAAGGGCTCGATAATGCGCCTGGGCGAGGCAGGTGCAAAGTTTAACGTGGAGGTTATCAGCACGGGGGTTTTGAGCTTGGACGTGGCCCTTGGCATCGGGGGCATGCCCCGGGGCAGGGTTATCGAAATCTTCGGCCCCGAGTCTTCGGGCAAGACCACCGTCGCCCTGCACGTCGTCGCCGAGGCCCAGAAGAACGGCGGGACCGCCGCTTTTATTGACGCCGAGCACGCTTTGGACCCGCTGTACGCGGCCAGGCTTGGCGTGGACATCGACAACTTGCTGGTGGCCCAGCCTGACACCGGCGAGCAGGCCCTCGAGATAGCGGAGGCGCTGGTACGGAGCGGGGCCGTGGACGTGGTGGTTATCGACAGCGTGGCGGCACTGGTACCCAGGGCCGAGCTTGAAGGAGACATGGGCGACGCGCACGTGGGGCTGCAGGCCCGGCTCATGTCGCAGGCTTTGCGCAAGCTTACCGGGGTTATTTCCAAATCGCGCAGCATGGCCATTTTTATCAACCAGATCCGCGAGAAGGTCGGCGTCATGTTCGGCAGCCCCGAGACGACCCCGGGTGGACGGGCTCTTAAGTTCTATGCCTCCGTCCGGTTGGAGGTTCGCAAAACGGAAAACCTTAAACAGGGAAGCGAGATTTACGGCGCCAGGGTCAAGGCCAGGGTTGTAAAGAACAAGGTTGCCCCGCCTTTTAAAATGGCCGAGTTCGATCTGATCTACGGGCAGGGTATTTCCAAGGAGGGGTCCCTGCTGGACATCGCCACCGAACTCAAGGTTGTTTCCAAGAGCGGCGCCTGGTACTCGTTCGGGCAGGAGCGCCTCGGCCAGGGACGCGACAACGCACGCGACTACCTGAAGGAGCATCCGGATGTCGCCCGGGCTTTAGAGGACAAGGTCCGCGAATTGCTTGCGCAAGGCGGGGCCAAGGTGCCGATAGCCACCGGATTCGAGGGGTAGACACTCATAGCGTTCGTTCATACTACATAGTCGGGAGACTGTGATTGGATGGGCGATTATCTGATCAGGGCAATGGGAGCGCGGCAGGAAGTCCGCGCTTTCGCTGCTGTCACAACCGAAACGGCGGAAGAGGCGCGCAGGCGGCACGGCACGTGGCCCGTCGCGACGGCGGCCCTGGGGCGCACCCTTACGGCGGCGGTGCTCTTAGGCGCTAACCTCAAGGGCGAGGATATCTTAACCGTGCGCGTGCTGGGTAACGGCCCGCTGGGCGGCATTGTGGCCACGGCCGGCGCTCTGGGTGAGGTCCGCGGATACGTCCAGGAGCCGCACGTCGACCTGCCCGCGGACCAACCGAGCAAACTGCCGGTGGGCAAAGCTGTCGGCAAGGGGTTTATTTACGTCACCCGCGACCTGGGCCTGAAGGAGCCTTTCACGGGAAGCGCCAGGCTCGTATCGGGAGAAATCGCCGAGGACCTCGCCAACTACCTGACGGTCTCGGAACAGTTTCCCTCGGCTGTTTCCCTCGGTGTGCGGGTGTCGCCCGAGGGACGTGTGACGGCCGCGGGCGGGATAATGATCAATCTTATGCCGGACGCGTCGGAGGAGACGGCTTCCCGGCTGGAGGCAAACCTTAAAGCCATGCCGCCGATATCGACCCTGATCGAGGAGGGGAAGTCCCCGGAGGATATCCTGGACATGGTGTTTGCGGGCTTGGACCTGGCCATCTTGAGCAAAATGCCCGTGGCTTTCCGTTGCAAGTGCGGCCGTGAGCGGGTAGGCGAGCTGTTACTGTCGCTGGGTGAGGACGAACTGGAAAAGATTTACCTGGCCGACGAGGCCACCACCGTAACCTGCCATTTTTGCGGTGAGGCGTATACCTTCGACCGCAGTGAGCTGGGCCGGCTGCTTGAGCAATTGAAAACCGGAGGCAAGGAGGAATGAGCGTTCCGGCAATCAAGCGGTTTGTCGTACCCCTGGTTATCGTGCTTCTTGTCTTAGCCGGATGCTTCGTTAAACCGGCGTCCGATGATAACACCGTTTACAAGGGCAAGGTGGTTTCGGTTATCGACGGCGATACGGTCAGGGTTTCGGTAAACGGCCGGGAACACCTGGTCCGGATGATCGGCGTGGATGCGCCGGAGTATACGAAGGAAAAAGAGCCGTACGGGCGCGAGTCCGCCGCTTTCACGGAGCAGCGCCTGCTGGGAAAGCCGGTCTACCTCGAGCACGACGTGGCAGAAACCGACCGCTACGGGAGAATGCTGGCCTATATCTGGACAGAAGATCCCGCGAAATGCGAGCCGGGGTCGGCCCGCCACAAAATGTTTAATGCCTTGCTGGTGGCCGAAGGCTATGCGGTCGTCATGACTGTTCCGCCAAATATTAAGTACGCTGACCTTTTCGCCGCGTTGCAGGCCGAGGCGCGCCGGAACAATAAAGGCTTGTGGGCACTCGACGTCGACCCCGAACCGTACTATGTCGCAAACAGGAGCAGCAAGAAGTTTCACCGGCCTTCGTGTCCTCACGCCGGGAAGGTAAGCAGCCAAAACAGGGTTACATTTTCGTCCAGGGATGAGGCGTTCGATAACGGTTTTGAACCTTGCCGTCAATGTAATCCTTAGATATTATTTAAGTTTTTTATGCCTGCCTTAAATTGGCGATATTTTCACGGATTAAACAGCAAATACTTAAACAAGAATCTTTATTTGAAGTTTGAAAGATTCGCAGCGCAAAAACGCCGAACCTTTTATGTGCTGGTTGACCAGAAAATGTTTGTGTTTGCGAACCCTCCACGGGGCAAAATATTCATTGAGGAGGGTTAGGTATGGCGAAATACTTGAGCGACAGAACCAAGTACGAGTTCGCCCGGGAGATGGGTGTAGCCCACAAGATTCAGGGTAATGACTATGGTAACCTCACCTCCCGGGAATGCGGCAACTTTGTAAAGTTAGCCGTACAGAAAGCGGAGCAAGCCATGACTTAGACTCTCCCACACAGGGAAGCGCCTAAAGGCGTGTGCCTTTTTAGGCGCTTTCTTTCGTAAAAACATTCTTTAAATAAGAAATTAAGGGCAAGAAGAGTATGAAAAATGGGCAAAGTGTTTGCTGCTGTTTACGCAACCTTATATCCATTGCTGGAACCTGTGTATATCAAACAGATCAGGCGCATTCTCAGCAGCAGGGCCAGGGGTAGGGTTCTGGAACTGGGCGTGGGAACGGGTCTTAACCTTGCCAATATTGGCGAGGGGGTCGACTATGTCGGCATAGATCCTGAACCGGCCATGCTGCAGTATGCTCGGCGCAAGAAAACCGGCGGAGGTAAAACGCCGGAATTGATTGTCGCCTCCGGTGAGCGGCTTCCGTTCCACGACCACTGTTTCGACACGGTACTCTCCACTTTTACCTTCTGTTCGGTCAGCAATCCGGCTCAGGTGGCTGCAGAAATAACACGGGTGCTTAAAACCGATGGGAAACTGTTTTTTATGGAGCACGTGCTGTCTTCAAAGGCTTCCTGGGCAAAATGGCAGCGGCGATTGACGCCTTGCTGGAGGAGGGTGGCCGGAGGGTGTCATCTTGACCGCCCTACGTTAGAAACGTTTAAGGCTTCAGGATTAAATATCGTTGAACTTTATGAAACGGCTGGCGGGTTGCTGCCCATCGTCTGGGGTGTAGCCCAACCCAAGAAAAATTCTCCTGATTTAAAGTTTCAGGTTTTCGAGGACCATGGTGACCGCGGCGGCAATAAAAATGGCCGGGAGCAAGTTGCCGACACGGACTCGAAAACCATTAACGTTCAGAATCGTAACCCCGATGCCGACGATGATGAGACCGCCGGTAGCGGTCAGTTCGGCGACCACCCAGGGGCTGAGATAAGGGCTGACGGCGCCGGCGGCCAGGGTGATAGATCCCTGGTAGAGGAGAACCGGGATGGCGGAAAAGATCACCCCGATACCCATGGTCGAGGCGAAAATGACGGAGGCGATACCGTCGAGCATGGATTTGGCGAACAGGGTTTTGGCCTCGCCGGTCAAACCGTCTTCTATTGAGCCCATGATGGCCATGGCGCCGACGCAAAAGATCAGGCTTGCGGCGACGAATGCCCGCCCTATTTCTCCGTGACCATTGCCCCCGACTTTGGACTCCAGCCAGCGTCCCAGGCGATCGAGCTTTCCCTCGATATCTATTGCCGCTCCGACCAGACCGCCCAGGGCGAGGCTTCCGATGACAATTAGCGGATTGCGGGTCTGAAAAGCCATCTGCAGGCCGATCAGAATTACGGCCAGAGCAAGCCCCTGCATAACCGTTTCGCTGACCCGTTCAGGGATACCTCGTTTAATTACCAGGCCGAGGATCGATCCAATGCAAATTGCAGCCACGTTAACAACAGTGCCAGTCAAAATGATGTCTCCTTGTTAAGAATATATAGAGTAAAGACCTATAGCTAAGGTTAATTGGCGGCCTCTCCTTGAATTCCTTCCTGAAGACGTAAAGCTAAAGGCCGGACCCTACGTCCGGCCTTTAGGATAAGGAGTTTGTTTTGCGGTAGGCGATAAGGTAATATTTATCGCCAAGGCGCTGTTCCAGTTCCCGGATTGCCTCCAGGTCGCCCGACGGGAGCTCGGCCAGGGGAACCTGGATGTCTACTTTTTCCGGCACGCGAAAGCCCCCTTTCATTTTATAGTCTTTCACCCGGCCATCCCGGTATGTGCGTCAGAGGTTGCCAAGCCGGTGCGCGCTTGGTTATGATGTAAAGTGACCTGAAATCTTGTGTTGTGGAGGGATTACCGTGCAAGTCACGCTTAGGGATGCCATAGACTACTTCCTGGACAACAGGGATAACCTTGAGGTCTTTGAAATTCGCCAGATATATCGTCCGGATGACCCTCCGGATTATGCCGTACGGGTGCTGCAGACCGATTACTACCTGGTGGTGGAGAAAGACGGGAAAGGCATTCTTCTGGCCAAGCTCTCTCCCGATCTAGTTGAATTTCGTCCGGTTGCTGATCCCGAACCGATTGAATTCGAGCTTGCCCGGAGGATCAGGGAAGCCAACCTGCATATCTGATGGCTCTGGTGCTTTGTACCATAGGAACCAATAATGAAACTCGCTTTTTATGTAGGAATTCGGCTATCTAATGCCGAATTCTGTTTTTGGGAAGGTGTTTGATAAAAAGCTTGTTTTGGCGGTGATGGGCGATGACCCGCAGGGTGCTCGTGGTTGATGACGAAAAGGCCATAGTCCGCCTTGTAACGTTTAACCTGGAAAAAGAGGGCTTTGTTACATTTAAAGCCTGTGACGGGGAGGAAGCGCTCAGGATCGTCCGCGAGGAAAAGCCGGACCTGGTGATCCTCGACATCATGCTGCCCCGGATCGATGGCTTTGAGGTGTGTAAGCGTATCCGGCAGGAAAGCGTCCAGACAGCGATTATCATGCTCACCGCAAAAGACCAGGAAATCGATACCGTACTGGGCTTGGAACTCGGAGCCGACGACTATATAACCAAACCCTTCAGCCCGCGGGAACTCGTCGCGCGCGTTAAGGCGGTCCTCAGGCGGACAGTCCCCAAAGAGGAATACGTAAGAAGTTCAGAAACCAGAATCGGCGGGTTGGTCATTAATTCGGGCAGCTATGAGGTAACCGTAGACGGTAAACCCGTCGAGCTTACCCCTAAGGAGTTCGAACTGCTGGATTTTCTTGCGCGGAACGCCGGACGGGTGATGACGCGGGACGCTCTGCTCAACAACATATGGGGTTACAGTTACGCCGGCGATACCCGGATCGTGGACGTGCACGTCAGTCACCTGCGCGAAAAGATCGAAAACAACCCCAAGAACCCGGTGTATATCAAGACCGTGAGAGGCGTCGGCTATAAATTCAAGGCGCCGGCTGGTTAAGACCGGGCTGGTGTTGTCCTGTTACCGCTGATGGGTCACATGAACTGAAAGTTCTTTTTTTTTGCTTGCTAAGCCTAAACGGGGACCGGGAGGATGAACCGTTTTGTTTAAGAGGCTGAGGTGGCGATTAACTGCAACTTACATCGGCCTGGTGATCATGTCGATGCTCGTCCTCGGGGCTTACCTGCTGAATTCTCTTGAGGATTACTTCTACGATAGCCTCAAAACCAGGCTAGAGACCGAAGCCCTGTTAGCATGTGATTTGCTTGAACCAAGGCAGGACAGATGGAACGCCACGACAATGGGCGAACTGGCGCGCAGGATCGCCCAAGACGTTAAGGCCCGGGTGACGATCATTGACATCAACGGGACGGTCCTGGGGGACTCGCTTGAGGATCCGGCTCAGATGGAAAATCATCTTGACCGCCCCGAGGTGCTGGACTCCCTGACAGGCGGCGTCGGTGTGGCCATCCGTCACAGCAGCACTTTGGATGCGGATATGATGTATGTTGCGGTGCCCATTATGCAAGAAGACCGACCGGTTGGTTTCCTGCGGCTTGCTATGCCCCTGGCCGAGATAAGAGGGGCTTTTTTCAGGCTGTGGTCGGCCGTTGTGGTGGCCGTCTCTCTGGCGGTGTTTTTCACCATCCTGATCAGCCTCGGCCTGAGCAAGAGGTTGACTGAACCCATCGAGAAACTGACCGAATTCGCCCGGCGCATTTCGGGGGGCGATTTCGACTGCCGTGCCAAACTCGAAAGCAAGGACGAGATCGGCGAACTGGCCGAGGCCCTCAACCAGATGTCCGTGACAATCAGAGACAAGGTCACCCTGATTTCCGACGGCAAAAGCAAGCTCGAAGCCGTCCTGGGCAGTATGGCCAACGGGATCATCTTCGTCAATAAAAAGGGCCAGATCGATCTCATCAACCCGGCCGCCGAAAGGTTCCTTTCGTTTGCCGGCCGCGAAAGCATCGGCATGCCCCACGACGCGGTGATCAGACACCCTGAACTATCCGCTCTGATTAACGAAGGACTGCAGGGCGGGCGTACCGTCGAACAAGAGATGAAGATCGCTTATCCCGACGAAACCTTTTTTGAAGTGTTTATCTCCCCCATTCGCGATCAGGCCGGGAAACTGACCGGGGTCGTCGCGGTGCTCCGCGACATCACTGAAAAACGAAAACTGGAAAGGATGCGCCGGGATTTTGTAGCCAACGTCTCCCACGAATTAAAAACGCCGGTTACGGCGATCAAGGGATTCACGGAAACGCTTCTCGACGGGGCGCTCAATGATGAAAAGGCCAGTCGCGAGTTTGTCGAGATCATCGACAACGAGGCCGAACGGCTGAAAAGGCTGATTCAGGATCTCCTGGATCTGTCCCGCATCGAGGCCAAGCAGGTTAAACTGAGACGCCTTCCGGTAGACATATCCTCCATCGTCGGCGACACGGTGCTGAAGCTCCGGGGCCAAGCCGAGAGCTTGAATGTCGCGCTGAGCGTTAACTTCCCGGAGGTCCCTGTGATGGCTGAAGCCGACCGCGACCTAATCGAGCAGGTACTTGTCAACCTGGTTGACAACGCTCTTAAGTACACCCCTGCGGGGGGCAGAGTGGATATCGAAGTCGCGGAAAAGGGAAAGGACGTCGTGATATGGGTGCGCGATACGGGCATAGGCATTCCGCCCGAGGACATCGACCGGGTCTTTGAAAGGTTCTACCGGGTGGACAAGGCGAGAAGCAGAGCGCAGGGCGGTACCGGTCTGGGTTTAAGCATTGTCAAACATATCGTCGAAATCCACGGGGGCACGGTAGGCGTCAACAGCAAACCCGGCAAGGGTTCCGAATTCTTCTTCACGCTGCCGAAGAAAGTCCGTGAACAGTTGAGGAAAAAATAAACCGGCGGCGAGCGTGGGAAAGGGAGGCGTGCCCTTTCCCGGCTCACCGCCGGCAAACCTGAACAACCTTACTTAACGGGAATATAACCGACTTCCTGTACCATTGCCTGGCCTTCAGCGCTCAGGCCGAAGTCCAGGAAGGCCTTGGCGAGACCCTGGGCCTCGTTGATGGTGTACATGTTGAGACCCCGGACGATGGGGTATTCTTTGGACTTGGCTGTTTCGACGGACGGCGCGACAGGATTCCCACCTTCGTTGCTGACAGCCAGGGTCTTAACCGTACTATCTACGAAAGCAAGGCCAACATAGCCGATAGAAGTCTCGTCTTGGGCAACGGACTTGGTCATGGCGGCGGTGGAGGCTACCTTTTTGGCGTTATCCGCAAACTCTTTCTTGTTCAGGACGTGCTCTTTAAAGAATTCATAGGTACCCGAACTGGTATCTCTGGTGTAGATGATGATTGCCTTGTCCGGCCCGCCGACTTCTTTCCAGTTCTTGATCCTGCCGGTGAAAATGTCCTTAACCTGCTCCATGCTCAGGGACTGCACGGGGTTGCCGGGGTGTACGATCACGGCCAGGGCGTCGTAACCGACAACATATTCTACAGGCGTCCCGTTTTTGATCTGCTCTTTTTCCTTGTCCTTCATTTCACGGGAGGCCATTGCGATATCGGTGGTACCGTTGATTAGGGCGGCGATGCCGTCACCTGAGCCGGTGCCGGAAACAACAACTTCCACCTTCGGGTTCTTTTCGTGGAACGCTTCCGCCCACGCCTGGGCAATCGGAGCCACCGTAGTCGAGCCGTTAACCTGCAGGGTTTCGCTTAACTCCGTTGAGGTTTGCCCCTGGTTTGCATCCTGGGGCTTGTCTCCGCCGCCACCGCAGCCTGCCGCCAAACCGCCAAGCAGGAGAAGAACCGCCAGCACCAGTGCCATTCTAGAAAGACTCTTGCCCAAAATAAAGCCCTCCTTTAAAAAATTTGGGGTTAACCTTTTCCTATACTGACTATAGCAAATGGATTTTAAGCGTATTTAAATAAGGTGTAAATCATGTAAAGATAGGTTGTAGTTTTCCTAGCACTGTTTCCGCCTGTCCCGGACATAGATGCTGCCTTTGATCGACTTGGCGTAATACTTTAGCTGGGCGGCTTTTTCACTGAGACGCCGGATTTCGAGGCTTGATTCCGTGCCGACCGAGTCAATCACGGCAAGCGAGACGGAGATTATCGGAAACCAAACCTCCACGCCCTGCGGGTAAATAAAAAGTAAAAGCACCGCCCGCGAGCGGTACTTCTGATAAGTCCAATTTGTCTAAAGGGTTAATCGTTCAAGTCCAAGCGTTCACCTGTGACCATGTAGATCACCCATTCACTGAGGTTGGTGGCGTGGTCGCCGATTCGTTCAAGGTATTTGGCGGCCAGCATCAGGTAGGTGGACTGCATGACATTTTTGGGATCTTCGGTCATCAGTGTCAGCAGCTCAGTAAATGTTTCTTTATAAAGGTGGTCGATTTCGTGGTCCTTGGCGGCGCTCTTTAGAGCCAGCTCACGGTCGTATTCGACATAGGCCACCAGGTTTTCCCTGAGCATTTCCTGGGCAATTTCGGCCATGCGGGGAAGAGCAACGAGCGGTTTTATAAACGGCTCGTTCCCCATGCTGAGCGTAATCTTGGCGATGCTCGAGGCGTAATCGCCGATGCGCTCCAGGTCAGTGCAAAACTTAAGGGTTGCGCCGATAAACCTCAGATCTCTTGCGACCGGTTGATGCAATGCCAGCAGCGACAAACATTGTTTCTCAATTTGGAGTTCCAATTGATCCACCTTGTCGTCATCCATTACCACTTTTGCGGCAAGGTCCTTGTCCTGACGTTTGAGGGCGGTCATTGCCAGGTCGAGAAAACACTCAACCATATTCCCCATCCGCAAAACATCGTCCCGGAGGTCATTGAGCTGTTGGTGGAAAGACCCTCTTACCATATCTCTAACAAACTCCTTTTTAACCGAATCTGCCGGTGATGTAGTCCTCGGTGCGTTTATCCCTGGGAGCGGTAAAGATGGTATTGGTTAAATCATATTCAATCATTTCGCCGTTCAAAAAGAAAGCCGTGTAGTCGGATACTCTGGCTGCCTGCTGCATGTTGTGGGTGACGATAACGATGGTATAGTTTTCCTTGAGTTCGCGAATAAGGTCCTCAAGCTTGGATGTAGAGATAGGATCCAGGGCGGAAGCGGGTTCATCCATCAGGATTACCTCCGGTTCGACCGCCAGAACGCGGGCCAGCACAAGCCTCTGCTGCTGCCCGCCCGAAAGCCCGAGCGCCGATTCATGCAGCCTGTCCTTAACCTCATTCCAGAGATTCGCCTGGTGTAGGCTTCTTTCCACAATCTCTGCAAGGACATCCCGCCGTTTTATGCTGTGAATCCTTGGACCGTAGGCCACGTTGTCAAAGATGGACATCGGAAACGGATTGGGCTTTTGAAAAACCATTCCGATTTTTTTGCGCAGGTCTACCGGGTCCACCCCGGGATCATAGATATTCTTCCCGTCGAGGAAGACTTCACCCTGAATTCTCGTACCTTCGATAACGTCGTTCATTCTGTTCAGGGTGCGCAAAAAGGTCGATTTGCCGCAGCCGGATGGGCCGATCAAGGCTGTTACGGCATGCTCTTTAACCGGCAGGTTGATATCGATTAGGGCATGAAAATCCTTGTAGAAAAAGTTAAGGTTGATGGTCTCCATTTTGTTAGCCATTCGATCACCTTTCACTTTGTGAACCCTTAATCTTTTTGTTACCTGATGCGCTTAAGTCTTATCCTCGTCCGGATGGCTACGGCAACCAGGTTTAGACTGCCAACGAGCAAAAGCAGTACCACGGCAGTTCCAAAAGCCATGTGATCAGGCACGTTCGGAACCTCGGCGGACAAGGCGTAGAGGTGATAGGGCAGGGCCATGACCGGGTCGAACACCGAATTGGGCAGTCTCGGACTGTAGACTATGGCGGCCGTAAACATGATTGGCGCTGTTTCTCCGGCCGCGCGGCCGATGCCCAGGATGGTGCCGGTAAGGATGGAGGGCATGGCGACGGGCAGGACCACACGCCTGATGGTCTGCCACTGCGTGGCCCCGAGGGCGAGGCTGGCGTGCCGGTAATCGTCCGGCACCGCCAGCAGGGCTTCCTCGGCGGTGGCGATGATCACCGGGAGGGTCAACAGTCCCAGGGTAAGGGCTCCAGCCGCTAGGGAGCGTCCCATTTCGAGCATTAAAACAAAAAGCCCGAGACCGAACAGTCCATAGACCACCGAGGGTACGCCGGCGAGATTGACGATGGCAATTCTTACGAGATAAGTAAAGAAGTTTTTCTTGGAATATTCCACCAGGTAAACGGCGGTGCCGATACCCAGCGGCAGCGCTACGATAATAGTACCTACAGTAAGGCCGGCGGTTCCGATGATTGCGGGGAAAATTCCTCCCTCGGTCATAAACTTGCGCGGCGGTTGGGTCAAAAACTCCCATGTCAGGGCGGGCCATCCCTTCCAGACCAGGTACCCGACAATGGCCAGAACGGGGATAATGGCGAAGACCGTGCACACCGCAAGCGCGCCGAAGCCGGCCCTTTCTCGCACATTTCTTGAGATCACAGGGATGCACCTCTTTTAATAGAAGACGTTTTGGCAAAAACCACGTCTGTAATAAGGTTAATGACGAAAGTAATCGCGAAGAGCACCATACCCAGGCCGAAAAGAGCCTGGTAATGCAGTCCGCCCCTGACCACTTCGCCCATTTCCGCCGCGATATCGGCGGTAATGGTGCGCACCGGGTCAAAGATGGAGTGGGGAATGAGGGTGGCGTTGCCGGCCACCATCAAGACCGCCATCGTTTCGCCGATAGCTCGTCCCAATCCCAGCATTGATGCTGCTATCAACCCGGAGCGGGCTGTCGGCAAGACGATCCGAAGGGTTGTTTCCCACTTTGTGGCGCCCAGGGCCAGGGACGCCTCCCTGTATTCCCGGGGTACGGCGTCAAGGGCGTCTTCCGAAATGCTCACTACTGTCGGCAGCGCCATGATGCCCAAGACGAGCGAGGCTGTAAAGGCGCACAGGGCGCTCGGCAGGTCGAAAATCTCTTTCACGAGCGGCGCGAGGATGGTCAATCCAAGAAAGCCGTAAACCACCGAAGGTATTCCGGCCAGCAGCTCGATGACAGCCTTGAAGATCTCACGGACGCTGCGAGGCGCGACCTCGGCCAGGAACATGGCGATGCCGATTCCCAGCGGGATGGCTATCATCCCCGCACCGACGGTAACGGTAAGAGAACCCGCGATCAGCGCCAGCGCGCCGAACTGCGGCGGTTCGGAAACAGGCAGCCATTTCGTGCCGAAGACAAAATCGAATAGGCCGACCTCCGTAAAGACACCGGAGCCTTCTCTCAACAAAAAGAAAAAAATCAAAAAGAGAATAAGTATCGAAGTGCCCGCCACGATACCGAGGATATACTTGATGCTTTTTTCGTAATACCGTGCAATTTTTTTGGCCATATTAAAGCGCGAGCCCCCATATACGAAGGTTGATAAACCGCTTTTGCACATCTACTTTAACAGAATAGTTTTGAATATAAGTCAAAACCGTGTAAGGATTGTAAAGACAATGTTTAGTTTCTGTAAATGAGGTCTAAGTTGCGCTTGGAACGGTTGCAGGGGGAGGGCCAAGATGCCGGATAAAGTGGAAGAAGTGGCAGCCATGCTCAGCGACCTGGCGGCCGAGACCGGGCGGAAAACAATCAGGGACGCTTCGGCCTTCGACAGGGTGCTGCAGCTCTTTTTTTCAAGGTTCCAGGAGGGGTTTCGCGCCGTGCGCCTCCTGGTCGGGGAGGACTGCGGGAATGACGCCGTAATTTTGGTGCGCAGCCTGTACGAGGATACGCTCAACGTTCTTTACATCGCTACCGACCCCGAACACCTGGCCGCGCTGTTCCTCGACTACGCCCAATATCGCAACTGGATTTACGTGACCTTTCTCGAAAAGTACTACCCGGAGGCTCTCCGCGACATCAAGCCCGAAGAACTGGTAAAGATGAAAGCCGAATACGAGCGGGTGCGTGATCTTTTCCCGCGCCGGTCTTCCTGGCACGGCAAGACCATTGCCGACCTTGCCCGGCTGCTTAATTTGAGCAACCTGCACGAGACTTTTTACAAGATCACCTGCGACATTACGCACGGCAACGTGGCAGGGTTTTACCCTCTTCTAACGGCAAGAGACAACCGTCACATCGGGGTCAGTTCCGAAGATGATGAGGATTACGCCAGGGATGCTCTGGCCCTGGCGTCGCAGTGCTATCTTGCTGTTCTCGACCTGGTGAATAAGCATTTTGGACTCGGGCTTGAAGCCGAACTCGACAAGGCCAGAAGGGAGGTCGCCGAGGTGCTTAACACTTTGCATTGAAAGCTGCTCAACCTCTTCATTACCCTTCTATTCTTAAACCAGCCGGCTGACGAGAGCGTTGCAAAAGCCAGCGCATCGGAGAGTTTTTCAACGGTCTCCAAGAATGGTATAATTCTGCAAAGACCGGTAAGGGAGAGGGCAATCGATGGGTGGGGCCGGTGTCTCCGGGTTGGCGGCACGTAAAGCGATCCTCTGGGTTTTAAACACGACAGCATCCCCCCAGTGGTCGCTGTTCTTCAGTATTGCTCTGGTTTTCAGTGCCGCCGTCGTCAGCCTCCTTCCCCCGAACTTTGATGCCGCGGTTCAGGCCGCGCGATACGGTACCTTATGGGAACGTATCGCCTATTGGATGGGAGCGGACCGCTTCTTTGACTCTGTCCTCTTTACCGGGGTCCAATCGGGTTTGGCCTTCGGGCTCGTCGCCTGCGCTGGGCGGCAAGCCTACCGTCTTTATTCCACATCCCGCTATCCGTATTTCAAAGAGGATTTGGCCGAGTTTAGGGACTGTGCTTGGCGTAAGACGCTCCGCTACGGAAACACCAGCGGGGAATGGGCTGCGGGGGGACTGGCGATCCTCTTACGGGCTAAAGGCTGGCGGGCCGGCAAAATCGAGGGAGATCACGGGCGTATGCTGGTAACGGCCGAATACGGCCGATGGTCCCGCTGGGGGCTTGTGGGCCTGCATCTCGGTCTGGCCCTTGTCCTGACCGCCAGCGCTGCCGGACCCTGGCTCCGGGATGTTCAATCTTTTGTCGCCGTTTCTTACCAGACGATAGAACTGGCCAAGGCCGGGTACCCTTTTGACCTCCGCGTTCAGGAAATCAAAACGGATAAGGAAAACTTTGCCAGCCGCATCAAGCTGATTGAAAACGGGATCGAGAAGTCCGTGCCTCTCCTCAGCGCCGGACAACCCGTACGCTACCGCGGGGTTGCTGTTTACCAAGCTGGGGGGGACTGGATCCTTAACCTCCTTTACCGCGACGCGCAAGGTACGGAACACCTCTGTTCCGTCTGGAACGGGGGATGGCTCGACGTCCCCGGATCGGGCGGCATCAAGGTCACGGCTGCAATCAGCAAGGAAAACCCCAACCTGTTAACCTACCGTCTCGTCGATCCTTCAGGCAAGGTCCTGTCAGGCGCCGTGTCTTTCGGGGAACCGGTCAGAGCCGGTGCGGAAAGCCTGGTTTTCACCGGACAGCATCCGTACGTGGCGCTGGTGCTGAAGCGGGACCCGACTCTGCCGGTGGCTTTTTTAGGGGGTTTTCTGGTTATCGGGGGGCTGGCTTGCGTATGGGGGGTCCGGCGTCACCGGCTCTGGGCTTTGGTGGAGTCGGACGGCGGCGTGGCGACGGTGCACCTGGGCGGGGATACGGCGGGGGACGATGACATCTTTTACGCGGTCATCCCCGCAAACCAGGCCATCGAAGCCGTGGAGATCGAGATGGCGAAGAGAAAAACCGGCTAGCACCGTTTTGGGCCGGACTGGCGGACCAAAAAGACCGTTTTCTGTGGATAAACCTGTGGAAAGCCTTTAACTCTTGGCCTTGCTTAGGCCAGTCAAGAAAAGGGATGCTAGGCCCTTGTGCTTATTGTGGATAAGTTTGCGCATTAGGGCGTGGGCTGGGGCAAAAGGTTCACGCGAAAGTAACCCCAGGCCAGGCTGGCCAGCATGAGGAGGCCGGCCATGCCGACCGCCGAGTAAAGGTAGCGTACCAGCGTCGAGAAACCAAATTGGCTGGCGATCAAAGCGATGCCCGCCGTCCCCAGAACGACCCACTTGAAGCGCGGGGTTGCGGGATCGGCGACCCGCGCCCCGAAGCCGTAAAGACTGCCTACGGCCGTGGTGTAGATTTCGGCCAGCAGGACGATGACGTAGCCGACCTGGACCGGGGCCGCGAAGAGGCCGGCCACGAAGGCCATGGGAATTTCGAATCCGGCGGCGGTAAGATTGCCGAGCAGGGCCAGGTTGATGGAGAGGGCGCCGACGACCAGGCCGATAGCGCCATAGAGGGCGGCCTTTTTGAGGTTGGCTTCGTCTCTGGCCACCGCGCCCAAAGGCGCGAGGACGGCGACCGACAGGATCAGATTGTATGAGGTATAGGTGAGAGCCGATAAGGGCCAGGACGGAACGGCCGCTGCGGCCGGTTGCGCCCAGAGCCTTATCGACTCCAGGTTGGGCGGGGTCACGACCAGGGTGCCGACCGTGATGCCGATAACGGAGACGATCAGTATCGGGACGACAAAGGAAACGGCCGAGATCACCCCGCTGATGCCTAGGAGGACGGTTGCCAGGGAAATCACGGTTATCAGGGCGCTGCCCAGTAACGGCGGCAGGCCGAATTGCTGGCCGAAAATGGCGCCGGCCCCCGCCGCCATGGCCGTTAAGGCGCCGAACAGAAAGAAAGTGATGATGCCGTCGATTACCGTGCCGAGCACCGGTCCTGCCGAGTGGTGAATGACGTCAAGGTGTGACCTTGCGTGTAAATGGTGACCGAGGCGGAGGATGATCGAGCCGAAAAAGAAAAAGAGGTAACCCGCCGCTAGAATGGCCGGGATGCTGAAGAGGCCAAAGTAGGTAAAAAACTGGAGAATTTCCTGTCCCGAGGCGAAGCCCGCCCCTACCACAGTCCCGATATAGGTGGCCGCGATGGCAAAAGTGGATGGATGTTTACCTGCACTCACTCCGACACTCTCCCCGCATTGTCAATGCTCAGTATCTTACCTGTTCGCCAATCTTCTTGGCAAACTCTCCCTGATGTAGCTGTACGTAAGCCCTCCCAGAAGAATAAAACCGGCCACCCCGATAGCCGAATAAAGGTAGCGCACCAGGATGGTGAACCCGAACTCGGCGCCGATAAGGCCGCTCACGCCGGTGGCGAGGGCGATCCACCGGAAGCGCGGGCTTGTGGAGACGGCAAAACGCGCAGCAAATCCGTACAAGGCCCCGACGGCCGTGGTGTAAATCGCCAACATCAGGACGAAGGCGTAGAGGAACTGGATGTAGCCCGAAATGCGCCCGGCGATAAAGGCCATCGGGACGGGAACGGTGGTGGACTCCGGTACGGCCAGCATGGCCAGGTTGATGGCCAGGATGCCGACCCCGAGACCGATGCCTCCGACCAATGCCCCTTCGTATGCTACCCTGCCGCGCCTGGCCAGGACGCCCATCGGAGCCAGAATAGCCACGGCGACAATCAGGTTGTAAGAGACATAGGTTAAGGCGGAAAGAGGCCAGAACGGAACAACGGCGTTCCACGGCCGGGCGACGAGGCTTACGGCGTCCAGGTCGACCGGATTGGCGGCCAGGGTGACGGAGGTTACGCCCAAAACCCCGACAAGAAGGAGCGGGACGACGAAACCTAACGCCGAGATCAGAGCCCTGATCCCAAGGAGGACAGTGGCCAGCGTAAGCCCCATCATGGCCGCGGCGCCCCACAAGGCGGGGAGATTGAACTGCTGGGCGAAGATGGCGCCCGCCCCCGCCGCCATCGCCGAGGTAATGCCGAAAAGGAAGAGAGTTGTGATTACGTCGGTTATAACGCTGAGGTATTTCCCCCCTGCGTACCGGATGATCTCCAGGTGTGAGGCGGCCCGCAGCCTGCGGCCCAGGTTCAGGACGATCGCGCCGAAGAAGACGAAAAGAACGCTCGACAACAGGATCGCGGGCAGGCTGTTCAAGCCGAAGAGGGTGAAAAACTGCAGCACTTCCTGGCCCGAAGCAAACCCGGCCCCGATGGTGACGCCGATATAGGCGCTGGCAATCTCAAACGGGCCGACCTTCTTTTCCATAGTTTCAGTATTAGAGTTTCATCGGCAACCTATGTATCAACAAATTTCAGAAAAAATTTAAACAGCTGTGACAAGGATCGGTCAATTGCGGAACGTAGACTGGACACAAATCAGCACAGAGGAGGAAAAAACAGTGTCCGGTTTGGCTGCGAGGAAAATAAGCCCGGTTTACGACGCGAGGTATCACATGCGTCAAATGTTAAGGGGATATACGGGATGGCAGCTGCTTAAAATCCTGTTCGTGTTGCGCGTGGCGCGCCTTGCTGTGGTCCTCAACCGCATCCTTTACAGGATGGCCTTCGGCCACAAGCTTCAGGAACACCACTGCCTCCCGGAGATTCTCGCCGATTGGGAGCGACGGGTGCGGGGCTGGTAAAAGAGGCCGCAACGGCTAGCCGATCAGTATCTTCTGCTCGGGTAGCCGTATCTTGGCCTTGTGCTCGCGCTGGGCGAGGGAAAAGGCCAGGGTGAGCGGGCCCACCCGTCCGATGAACATGGTGAACATGACCGCCAGCCTTCCGGCCGGCGAGAGATCCGGCGTCAGGCCCAGGGAGAGGCCGACCGTGCCGAAGGCGGAGACCGTCTCGAAAAAAATGGTGAAGAAATCCTTGCCGTTCTCGGTGATCGTTAAAAAGAGCGTTGTCGCCAGCACTACGGTCAACCCTAGGACCAGGATGGCCAGGGCTTTGTAGACCTGGGACCTGGGTATGCGCCGGCCGAAGACCTCCGCGTCTTCCCGCCCGCGCGCCAGGGAGAGCAGGGCAAGGCCCACGGTGATGAAGGTGGTGGTCTTAATGCCGCCCCCCGTCGAACCCGGCGAGGCCCCGATGAACATCAGGATCATCATCAAAAACTGCGTCGGGACAAAAAAGTCGTCTAGAGGGACGGTGTTGAAGCCCGCGGTGCGGGGGGTGCTCGCTTGGAAGAAGGCGGCCAGCAGCTTGTGACAGGGGGTGAGGTCCCTCAGGGCGTGGTCGTGTTCGAGAAGCAGCACGGCTACCGTAGCCAAAGTCAGGAGCAGGATGGTAACGGTGATGACGATCTTGGAATGCAGGGACAGCTTCCTGAAGCTCCGCTTTCTGTAAACATCGACGGCTACGGAGAAGCCGATGCCGCCGAGAATCAAGAGCCCGGCCACCGTCAGGCTGACGACGGGATCATCGGCGAAACCCGTCAGGCTCCGGAAGCCGCCGAAAAGGTCAAAACCCGCGTTGTTGAAGGCCGAAACGGCGTGAAACACGCCCAGCCAAAGGCCCTGCATCCAACCGTATTCCGGCGCCAGGTGCAGGGTAAGAATGGCCGCCCCTATAGCTTCGGCGGTCGCGGTGAAGAGCAGAATGCGCTGCACCAGCCAAATAATGCCGGTCAGTTCGTTTTGGTTGACCGATTCCTTGATCTGCTGGCGCCGGCGCAGCCCGATTCTCCGACCGAGGAGCAGCGCGAAGAGGGTTCCCATCGTCATCAGACCGAGACCGCCGGTATGGATGAGCAACAGGATAACGAACTGGCCGAAGGGGGTCCAGTGATCCGCGGTATCCACGACGACAAGTCCCGTGACGCAAACGGCTGAGGTTGCCGTAAACGCCGCGGTTAACAGGTCCGGTTCACCGCTCCTGACGGACAGGGGAAGGGAAAGGAGCAAGGTTCCCGCGAGGATCGCCAGGGCGAATCCCAGGACGAGAACCTGCGGCGGCGTCAAGCTGAAGATGCGGGATTTTTTGGCAGGGAGACCTTCCGTCATGCAGACCACGCTTGTATTTCAGGTAATTTCATTATTACAGGCGTCTCCTGGAGTCCCGGCTCAGGATGACGAAGTAGAGGAGCAAGGCTCCAAGCAAAAAGGCGAACAGGCCGATCCAGTTGTTTCTGCCGTCAGGAAGCCCGGAGGGGAGCAAGGCAAATTCAAACACAGGGCATCACCTGTAGATAATTTACCCTCTATGCCTGCGTTTAGCCGGGAAAAGTGGGATGGGTGTTATGGGGGGAACGCTAGTCAGCGTGGATTTCGACCTGCGGGTTTTCGGGAAGGACGGGCGTGCTCGGGGCATAGGGAAGCCGTTGCGGGATCTCGCCGGCGATTTTTTCAAGGCACGCCTCCGTTATGCTGGCGGCCCTAAGTGTCTTGTCGTGGACAAGGTCGATGATTCCTTTCTTGCGGGCCAGCCAGGCGTCAGGTTCCTCACCCGGCCCCTGGGCAAGCCAGGCTTGGCTGGCCTGGATTTCCAGGGCGGCGCTGTCGATTGCCGCGTATGATTGCAGGATGCCGGACACCAGGTCGTCGCCCAGGAGACCGAGCATCCCGTTCTTCATCACCCCGTCGAACGCGGCCTGGCGGAGGCCCTTGGTTATACCTTCGATCAAGGAGTAGAAGGCCCGCAGGTTGGCCAGCTCGTAGAAGGCCTGGCTACGGCCGGAGTTCTCGGTGATAATGGTCAACTGGCGCAGCAGCGTGAGGTTGTGACTGAGCTCGGCCTTTAAAGCCAGCAGGTACATATCCCGGGCGTGTTTGGCAGCTTTACGTTCATGGCGCCTGTGCAGGGCAAGCGAGAGGAGAAATCCGGCGAGCACCCCCAGGAAGCTGGCCGCGAGGTGCCTGTAAAAGTATGTGCTCAGGAAGACGTCCCGCAAAAAATCCATCGAAGAGAGCCCCCTCTGCTAGGCATTTAGGTATTATTGAAGTAACGCCCCAACAACCCTTTAATAATGGCGGCGTGGCGGTCTTCGTCAGCCGCCGCCCTGATAAAGAAGGCCATGGAGTGAAAATCCCCGTTCTTTTGGGCGGCTCGGGCCAGGTCTTCCTTGTTTTTCTTGGCGGTGATTTCCCGGTTGTACTGGCGGGCCAGGTTTTCCCGCGTGGTGTCTACCAGGCCTTTAATGAAGGCCCACTCGGCGGCGTGCCGGGCCTCGTCGAGCGCCATGCGGTAAAAGGCCTGGGCCAGTTCCGGGTAGCCTTCCTCCTCGGCCCGCCTGCTGTAAGCGATCAATAAACCCACCGATTGCGACTCGTCTTCCCAGTCGTAGTGCTGCAGCTGGGCGGTCGCTTCATCTTTGATCTCGAGGGGCTTGAATTTCTCCGCCGGCGCCCCGCATACCGGGCATTTGGCCGGGGGGTGGTCGCCTTCGTGGATGTAGCCGCACACAAGACACTGCCAATGTGGCATGACGGTCCCATCCTTTCGCGTCACCGCATATCGAGGATGCTTCTGAAGAGGTCTATTCGGTAGGCAACGGCTTAATCCTTTTGCCCGGCTCCTTTTGCATGCCCCGCCACGGATATTGCCATTAGTGAAAAATGTCATAAAGTTAACTTAAAAAGGGTTCACAAATCCCATATCTTGTTGTATGTTATATTATACAACCGCACGGACATTGGAGGTGAGCCAAGTGACGCCGGTAACAATTAAGCGCGACGGGGTTAAGTGGGTGCGCTGTGCCGTGTGTAACCGGTTGCTCTCGGCTTACGCGATCGGAGGTAACCTTATTGTGCAGATCCGATGTCCGCATTGCGGAATGTCTTTTGAGACACGTGCCGCGGAGACGGCTTCGAAGCGGCGATGACACGTGTTTATTTATATTAAGGATAAGGCCCGGTCAAGAGACCGGGCTTTTTTCTAAAACTGCTGCTGGCATAACATTTTGCGGGGGAGGCGGTAACGGTGTCGCATATCATCAGCCGTGAAGATCACAGCCTTACGCTCGATGACGGGACCAAATTCACCTTTGACATCATCGGCAAGACCATTTACATTTACGTCAGCTACCGGTACGCTTCAGCGTGCATCACCCTGGAGGGGGCCGATGCCCTACTCTTTGCGGCGTACCTGGCGGAAAGCAGGGCCAAGCCCGGGAACGAGTACAAATTTAAAACGCGGGACAATTTCAACGTTGTCGTTAAACCGGGCGAGAAGTCAGCGCTTTCGGTATACGACGGGGAACGCATGCTGATCGAGGTCTTCCTGGACAAGAAGGCCACGCTGATGCTCGCCGAAATGGTCATCAGGAGCGTACGCCACAGTGTTAAATAGGCACCGCAAAAATCGGCCAGGGATTCAGGCGTCGGGGCTTTCGAGTTCGAAGGCCACGAAGACGTCGGTGGCAAAGCGGTCGCTTTTTTCAAAAGCCTCATAGGCGGCGGGCACGTAGAAATCCCCGCCCGCAAACGTCTTGATCGCCACATAATCGTCGTTGGCTTCGGTGACACGCCCACGGATCTCCTGCTTGTTCAACGGCCTGCCCTGGCTGTCGACGAAGGTGAGCTCCACCAGGATGCGTTTATTGATAACGTTCTCCTTGTTGAAGTCCAAAGCGGTACGTCCTCCTTTAAGCGATCGGGTTGCAGTTAGTACAGTATTTCCTTGTCTCGGGGCAAAATACCTGCACAGGGAGAGAGATGGAGGAGAGCAGAACGTTGATGGACAGCGGAATCGGCGACAGGTTTCAAACCGGGACGAAGTATGACAGGGACCGGATTATAAGGGAGCGGCCGGAGCGGGGGCGGAGGCCGGCCCGCCATAAAATCTATAGCGACGTGGAAAAGATAGTCTTGCCGGAACCGGAGAGAGACGGCGGCACGCCCCTTTGGCGAACCATCCGGCAGCGCCGCAGCGTCCGAAACTTCGGGCCCGAGGCGCTTTCCCTCCCGGAGCTCTCCCAGCTGCTCTGGGCCGTTCAGGGGGTAACGGGAAGAATCAACGCCTTCGCCTTGCGGGCCGCGCCGTCGGCCGGCGCGCTGTATCCTACCGAAACCTACCTGATCGTTAACAGCGTGGCGGGGCTGGAGCCGGGGATTTACCACTTCGATGCCGAGAACCACGCCCTGGCCTGCCTGCGGAAAGGCAGTTTTGCCCGGGAAGCGTCGGCGGCCGCGCTGGGCCAGCATATGGCGGCCCGGGCCGCTGTCGTCTTCCTTTGGTCCTCCGTTTTTGACAGGGCCAAGTGGAAATACGGGCAAAGGGCCTACCGTTACGTCTACCTCGACGCCGGCCATATCGCCCAGAATCTGGCCCTGGCGGCGGTAGCCCTCGGTTTGGGCAGCTGCCAGATCGGGGCTTTTTTCGACGACGAGCTGAACGAACTCATCGGCCTCGACGGCGAGAACGAGAGTGTCATTTATTTGTCAGTGGTTGGCCGCCCGGGGTCATAGTCCCGCCGTTCCTCGATGCACAGGCGCCTCCCCATAACTGATCTGGAACAAAACGGAAATCAGCGGGGTTTGGAAGGGACATCTTAAAACCCCTGGAATGTATTATACAGTCCCCTGGTTTTACAAGATTAGGGACAAACCTTCCAATCACCTTATAAAAGTTCGGAGATTTTTCATGCTCGCATCGTCACACAGGTTTCTTGTCTTGTTCCCCTGCGCAACGCTGATCTTACTTCTAACTTGCCTCTGCAGCCCGAGCCCGGCCCGCGCCGCAGACGCTCCCTCAGACAAGGTTATGGAGTACCGTGCTTTATACGCTATGACCGTCCTTTCTTTTCTGGGTTCTCCTGATGCCGCTGCGGCCGTCATGCATCTTGAAATCCCCCTGAAAAAGAGTGACGTAAAGGATAGTTACGACCTGGTCGTGGTCGGCTCGGACCCCGAGGGGATAGCGGCCGCTCTTTCCGGGGCGAGGAACGGCCTGTCCACCTTGCTGGTGGATACGCGTCCGGAACTGGGAGGACTGATGACGCAAGGCTGGCTTAACAGCATCGACATGAACTACGGTCCCGACGGGGAGATCCTGAACAAGGGCATTTTTGAGGAGTTTTTTACGATGGTCGGCGGGCAGTCGTTCGACGTGGGCAGGGCGCGGCAGGTTTTTAACCTGCTGGTCAACCGCGAGCGAAATTTAGACGTCCTCCTGGGAGTGCGGAAGATCGCGCCGGTAACGGGCACGGCCGCCGACGGCGAAGCGTATCGCAAAGCTGTGGCGGGGATTGCCGTGTCCGGTCCGGGAGGCGCTTACAGGTTGATCGATGCCCGCCGGGTGATCGACGCCACGCAAGACGCCGACCTGGCCGTCGCTGTGGGCGTTCCTTACAGTCTCGGCATGGCCGATTTCGGGCGCGGCGGCCGTTTTATGGCGGTCACCCTCGTTTTCAAGCTGGCGAATGTCACAGATGCCGATTGGCGGCGGTTGAGAAGGACCTTGAACCGGGACGACACTCGAGAAAGCGGGTCCACCGAGGTGAGCGCCTGGGGATTCGGGGAAGAGATGTACAGTTATGTACCGGCTGACAAGAGCATCGGGACCCGAGGCCTCAACCTCGGGTGGCAGCGGGACGGTACCGTTCTCGTGAACGCGCTGAAAGTCTACGGCGTTGATCCTCTTGACCCAGCCTCGCGGGAGAGGGCCAGGCGGAAGGCTTTGGCCGAGATCCCCAAGGTGGTGAAGTACATTAACGCGAAGATCCCCGGCCTTGAGAAAGCCGTCCTGGCAGGGGCGGCCCCCGAACTTTACGTGCGAGAATCAAGACATATCTATGGGGAGTACCGGCTTAGCATCGACGACGTTCTGGAGAACCGTGATTTTGACGACAGGGTGGCCTTTGGCTCCTATCCCGTGGACATTCAGGCGAGCGGGCCGGAACCCGAGTTTTCCGGAATCGTGGTCGGAACTCCGGAAAAATACGCCGTGCCTTTTCGCTGCCTGGTTCCCCTGAAGGTTGAGAACCTGCTTGTGGTCGGCCGGTCGGCAAGTTTTGATTCTCTGGCTCACGGCAGCGCGCGCGTAATCCCGGTGGGCATGGCTGCCGGGGAAGCAGCCGGGACGGCCGCCGCTCTTTCCCTGCGAAAGGGCAAAACCTTCCGGCAAATGTCTGCATCTGAAACGGATATGGCTGATCTCCAGGGTAAACTTAAACAGCAGGGAATGGATCTCGAACCTTTCGGCGACCGGTATAAGCCTGACATCGTCAACGATCCCCGGTACGAGGCGGTTAAGTTCGTGCGCAGGATGGGACTGGTGCGCGCCGGCTACGATAATGACTACCTGCTCGATGAGCCGATGATAGAGGCCTGTTTCGGTACCGTCCTTTCCACGGCGGTAAGACAGAGCGGGGCGGAACTCGAAGAAATGTCCGCTTCAAGTTTAAGGGAGGATGTATTGCGGGTGGCGGACGCGGCCTCAATCTTGTGCCGTTGCCTGGGACGTCAAATGCCTCGCGACGAGGCTTACGAGTATTTGAAAGACGCCCCGTTTTGGAACTCATATGTCGATGCGAACGACTCGGAAGCGTTGGTGAATCACGGCGCGGGATACATGCTTGTCAAAGATTTTCTCGATTGGGCAATGGTTGAGAGGGCCGGGTCCGAAGACCCGGTTCCTTAACTGATGAGAAATATTTATCTTCGAAACTGCATGTCGGGATGATTTTGCCTTTTCATGTCGAACAACCTTCCAGTTAATCATTTTGCAGAAGGAGGGGAAGGATTGAGTTTGGTCACCGTTGTAAGGCATCCCCTGGTAAACGACCGGATCAGGACCTTGCGCGACCGGGAAATCGACACGGAGCTGTTTCGCCGGGCCTTAAAAGAACTGGGCCTGATCCTGGCGGTCGAAGCCACACGGCACCTGCCGACCCGGGAAGCCACAGTGGTTACACCACTGGGGGTGGAAGCGCGGTGCGAAGAAGTAGATTCGACCAGGCACCTCCTGGTTCCCGTCCTGCGCGCGGGTTTGGGTTTTGTGGACAGTTTCCTGGAGTTTTTGCCGAAGGCCAAGGTGGCTCACGTCGGCGTGGCCAGGGATCACGAGACGCTGGAGGCGAAGGCCTACCTGTGTTCGGTCCCGGGCAACCCTGAGGAGTACGACGCAGTGTTCATTCTGGACCCGATGCTGGCGACGGGCAACAGTAGCGTGAAAGTCCTGGAGTTGCTGAAGGACGCCGGTTTTGAAGCGGAAAAGATAACGCTGGTCTGCGGCTTTGCCGTCGAGGCCGGCATCAACCAGGTCAGGACCAGGTTTCCGGAGGTACGCATCGTTACCGCGACCGTCGACCAGCGCCTGAACGAAGTGGGCTATATCGTTCCCGGTCTGGGGGATGCGGGAGACCGGCTTTACCTGCTTTAAAAGCAATGTTTCGATACTGAACGGGAGGTACGCTTTAATTGCCTAAACGAGAAATCGGGATCGAAGAACGGCTTCCCCTGGCTCAGACTTTACCGTTAAGTCTACAGCATCTTTTCGCAATGTTCGGCGCCACGGTGTTGGTGCCCATTTTATTTGAGGTGAACCCGTCCACCATTCTCTTGTTTAACGGTATCGGCACGCTGCTCTATTTCGCCCTCTGCAAGTGGCGGATCCCGGCCTATTTGGGTTCGAGCTTCGCCTTTATTTCCCCCGTTTTCGTCGTCCTGGCTTCCTACAGTTACAACGACGCCCTCGGCGGATTCATTGCCGTCGGTCTCACTTTTATTATCGTATCACTCATCGTCAGGGCCGCGGGCACACAATGGATCGACGTGGTCTTTCCGCCCGCCGCGATGGGCGCCATCGTGGCGGTGATCGGGCTGGAGCTGGCTCCTATCGCTGCGCAGATGGCCGGGTTGGTCGGTAAGCCCGGCGAGGTCTTTATTCCCGATCCAAAGGTGATTACCGTCTCGATGTTCACCCTTGGCGTAACGATTCTTGGTTCGGTGGTCTTTCGGGGCTTTATGGCGGTCATCCCCATCCTCTTCGGCGTCGTAACGGGGTACGTTTTGGCCCTGTTCATGGGCATGGTCGACACGGCGGCGATCGCGAAAGCGGACTGGTTCGCCGTTCCGACCTTCTACTTCCCGGCCTTCAACCCGGCGGCCATCGCGGTGATTTTGCCGGCGGCCCTGGTGGTCATCGCGGAGCACATCGGGCACCTTTTCGTCACCAGCAACATCGTCGGCAAAGACCTGGCCAAGGACCCAGGGCTGCACCGCTCCCTCCTGGGCAACGGCCTGTCGACCCTGCTTTCCGGGTGTTTTGGTTCGACCCCCAACACCACTTACGGCGAAAACATCGGAGTCATGGCCATCACCAAGGTCTACAGCGTCTGGGTCATCAGCGGCGCGGCCGTCATCGCCATCATCCTGTCCTTTATCGGGACGCTTTCGGCGGCCATCCAAAGCATTCCCGTCCCGGTCATGGGCGGCGTTTCCCTGCTGCTCTTCGGCGTTATCGCAGCGTCAGGCATACGCATGCTGGTTGAGTCGAAGATCGACTACAGCAAAGCGCGAAACCTCATCCTGACGTCGGTGGTCCTGGTCATCGGCATCAGCGGGGCTCAGGTCCAGCTGGGGGCGGTGAGCCTGAAAGGCATGGGCCTGGCGACCGTGGTGGCCATCTGTTTGAGCCTGGTCTTCAAGCTTTTGGATGTCGCCCGGTTGACTAACGAGTAAGGATATTCAAACGGCAATACGCAGAGCGCTGGTTTTTCCCCGGCGCTCTTTCATTTTGTCCCCTCGCTGGATTCCAACGGTTCCATGTTTACCACAGGTGGGGGATGATTTGCAGGACCTCCTCTTCGCGCCCGAGGAAGTCGCAAAACAGGGTCGTCAGGGTGTAAGGCGCCTGCCCCATCTGCGAGTCAACGGCGTGGATGGCCCCCTGGACCACGTCCGTGGCCGTGCCGGGACGGAAGACGAGTGTAAACCCGGCCACGTCGTACAGGGTCTTGCCTTCGGCATCCAGCACGTCGGTGATGTGGGAGAAGATGATGCGAACCTGGTCGGCCACCGACGTTCCGATCCGGATCGCTGGGCCGACGGGACCGGTAGGGACTGTTTCTGCGGTGGCTGTGCGCACGTGGTAGTCCGGGTTGGCAATGATGCCTCCGAGGGCGGAGAAGACGATTTTCCCGTCCTTGACCACGGCCGGCGACCAGAAGTCGTTCATAAACCCGTAACCGGGGGCGGAGACTTTCCTGGCGGGCATGTCGCTTACCTCCAAAACACTTTTCCTTAGAACAGCATTCCCCGGGAGCGGGCCGGGCATTAGATAAGTGATTTTTATGCGTACCGGGAAGGCGTAAAGCAATAGTTTGGCGAAAGGTATTCTGGTTAGCGTTAGCAGGGAAGGGGGTATTTTCCTGATGCTAAGCAAGCTGAAAGAACCCGTAAGCGGTCTCACGCATCTGATCGGGGCCTTGCTTTCGGTGGTCGCCCTTGTGGTCCTGATCGCCAAGGCGCATGGGTACGGGACCCCTTGGCACCTGGCGGCTTTCAGCGTTTTCGGCTCAAGCCTCGTTTTGCTCTATACCGCTAGTTCGCTGTACCACCTGCTGCCCCTTTCCGAAAAAGGTTCCAGGATGTTACGGCGTATCGACCATACGATGATTTTCGTACTGATAGCCGGGACATACACCCCCATATGCCTGATTGCTTTGAAGGGCGTGTGGGGGTGGAGCCTCCTCGGCGGGGTATGGTTTCTGGCCGCCGCGGGCGTGGTTATGAAACTGCTCTGGCTGCACGCCCCCCGCTGGCTTTCGACCGCCTTCTATCTCCTGATGGGCTGGCTGGTTGTGGTGGCCGCCTGGCCGCTGGTTGAGGCCTTGCAGCCTTTAGGGCTTGTATGGCTGGCCGCGGGCGGGCTTTTTTACACCGCCGGCGCGCTTATCTACTGGCTGAAGCGTCCCAACATCCGCCCCGGTTTGCTGGGGTTTCACGAGATATTTCATCTTCTGGTGATGGCCGGGAGCTTCAGCCACTTTTGGATGATGTACAGGTACATCTAGAAATCTTCCGGGTCGCTTGATGGCGCCTGTGTGGTATGATGGTTGCAACAGCGAGCCCATGGGGGAAGAGGTGACAGGGTGCGGGAGATCTGGTTTGACGGTTCGAGGTGTGTGGCGTGTCTGACGTGCGCGCTGGCCTGTGCCATTGAACATACACCTGAAAAAAGCCTTTTCACCGCGCTGCGCAACCGGGCGGCGCTGCGTTCAAGGATGGAGGTCCGGGTGACGGAGGGGTTCCTCTTGCCCGTCCAGTGCCGGCATTGCTCCAATCCTCCCTGCCTGTACGCGTGCATGGCTTCGGCCGTCAGCAGAGACGGAGAAACGGGGATCGTCAGCGTGGACGGCCGCAGGTGCGTGAGCTGCTTGATGTGCGTAATGGTCTGCCCTCTCGGGGCTATAAGCGTAAGCGGCGACGGAATGGCGCCGTTGCGCTGCGACCGGTGTCCGGAAAGGGACGTGCCCGCCTGCGTGGCGGCCTGTCCGACGCAGGCGCTGACGTACGAGCGGTGGGACGGGCGCATGGCCCGGCAACGGAACGCCGCGGCCGCCGGCGTGTATGCGGTCAGGGGGTGGCGGGAATGAGGTACGTGATCATCGGCAACAGTGCCGCCGGGACCTTTGCCGTGGAGGGGATCCGTCTCGCCGACCGCGCCGGGGAGATCGTGGTCCTCGGCAACGAGGCGCGGGCGGCCTATTCGCGCTGCCTGGTGACGCATTACATCGAGGGGCGGGTGAGCGAAAAGGACATGGCCCTGCGGGGCGAGGACTTCCCCGACCGCATGGATGCCAGGATCTGTTACGGCTGTCGGGTGACGTCGGTCGATGTGGAGAAGCGGCTGGTTTACTATAACGAAGATATGTCCCTGGCTTACGACCGCCTGCTCATCGCTACCGGCGCCTCCCCGAAAGTACCTGAGATACAGGGAATTCAAGGGCCCGGGGTATACACACTGCGGACCCTGGACGACGCCAGGCGGATCAACGTGGAAATAGCCAAGGGGGAACGGGCGGTGGTGCTGGGCGCCGGTCCGGTCGGATTGAAGGTGGCGCACGCCTTGCGGCAGCGCGGGATGCGGGTGTCGGTCGTGGCCGGCTCGCCGCACATCCTTTCCCGGATTTTGGACCGTCAGGGCGCCGAGATCATCCAGGACGTTTTGACGCAGCACGGCATGGAGTTTCACCTGGGAGCCGAAGTCCGCGAGGTCGCGCGTGATCCCGCGGGGCGGGTTAGCGGGGTTGTGCTTGCCGACGGCGGGGAACTGGAGTGCCGGATGGTTGTCGTGGGCAAGGGGGTGCAGCCCAACGTGGCCTTCTTGAAAGATACCCCCATCGCCGTAAACCGCGGGGTAGTGGTCAACGAGCACCTGGAAACAAACGTTCCGGGAGTGTTTGCCGCCGGGGACGTCGCGGAGACTTATGACTTGGCCTGCGACGAGGCGCGGATCAACGCGACCTGGCCCAACGCCGCCGAGCAGGGGCGCCTCGCCGGGGAGAACATGGCGGGACGGAGGGTAAAATACGCCGGTTCGATCGGGATGAACGCTATCGGCTTTTACGGAGTACCCGCCATTACCGCGGGGAGGGTTCGCGTTCCCGGACCGGGGTTCGAGATCCTCGAGCGGTTGGACCGGCCCAGGAGAACCTACCGCCGGCTCGTGTTCCGGGACAGCCGCCTGGTCGGCTTTGCCATGGTGGGCGAGGTTGACGGCGCCGGCGTGCTCACGGGCTTGATCAAACAAAAGGTAACGATCAGGGACAAAGAGCGGCTTCTCGAAGGCATGCTTCTGCCGCCGGTCAAACTGGTTAAGGCGTAATGAAATTAACTTGTCAAGACGAAAGGAAGACGCCGAGGTTGTAGAAGGCGGCGGCAAGGGCCAGCTCCAGAAGCCCGATGAAGATAAGCGTCGAGGTAGGAAGGTTGATAATCGACTCCAGGAATTGCCTGTCCAAGCCGGGAAATAAACCCGCAAGCCAGCGCAGGTAGCGCCGCCCGAAGATCGCGGCCAGGGTAACGTCAACGGCCAGCAGGACGGCGATGGAGAAGGCCAGGTTGGCGAGAACAGTCATTAAAAGCATCACCTGCCGAGCTTGCACATCAATAGCATAGTATATCAACAGGAGCTCCTCGCAACGGAAGGGCTCCTTTCTTTTTTATGTTTATGCGCCTGTGTGACCTCATTTTAATTGTATCCTAGGGAGCGAGTCCAAGGGCCTGCCGCTTCTTGGCAATGTGTTTCAAGGCGAGGTCTGCGGCGCGGTCGGGGTCTTCCTCGACCGCGAAGCAGGCGCCCACCACGTCTTCGGCTCCCCGGGTCAGGAGATCGGCGACGTTCCTGCTGCCCAGGACGGGCGGGACGGTGCCCAGGATGGTGTAGATCCCCGAAGCCACGGCGTAGACGCCGATCGAGACGGCCTTTTCCGACATCCATTCCGGAGCTGCGGCGACGACGGGCAGGTCGCTGATATCCACGTCCAGGGCCTTGGCGATGGCCGAGGCGACGAAAAGAATACGGCTGATATCCACGCAGGAGCCCATGTGCAGTACCGGGGGAACGCCCAGGGCTTCGCAGGCCCTCATCCACGTCCCTGTAGAGGGCGCCGACAGGACAGGCTTGAACGCAAAGGGCGTCCTCGCAGTGGCGACAGTTCAGCGGCAGGCAACGGCCGCCGGCGGCCGTAACGAAAATGCGCTTGCGGGGCGGCGAGGATTCGGATACGGCGCCGAAGACGCTACGCGTAAGCGAGTGTTCCACGGCGCAGGCGATTTCGCAAGAGCAGCAGCCGACGCAGCGTTCCTTGTTAACGACGAGCTCGCTCAACGGTCCACTCCTCCTTCCGTCAAGTCGGTTGGAAAACACTTCTGTAAGAGGATGCCAATTCTTCTGTGCGATCCTTACGACGGAGTAAGCGCAACCGGTTTGCCGTCGGCAAGGATCCTGATTATCTGGGCCCGGGCCGCCAGAATCCTGGCCTCGACGTCGAGGCTTCGGTTCTGTTCAAGCAGACGGCCTGACCCTTGCGGGACGAAAAACTTCTCAATCCCGTATTCGACGTGTATTTGCTCCGCAACGTATACAAGCCTGCCCCTGACCACTACCTCGCCCGTCTGCGCTTTCGGGGGATGCCTGTAAACGCCGGCGGCCGTGTGGTATTTCCCGTCTGGTCTGAGGACGACGTAGACCGTCTGGTTGCGTCTTGTGTCGAACGGGGTGACGGAGAAGTCCCTCGCCAGTGCTAAGGGAATGTCGGATATCTCGTAGTTGAGACGTACGTAGTCGCCCATCATAGGGTCAAAGGGGTCGACGGGAGCGGTCTTCAGAACAACGGGGGTTCCGAACGCCCGGATAATGTAGCTGTTCAGGGCTATGGCGACAAGGAAGAGGATTTGCAGAACGACGAGACCGATGAAGGCACGGCGTCGGTTAATCGTCACGACCTCGCCTCCTTTACATGCTTCGCCAGCAGGCGCCTTTGTTTCTCGACCATTACGCCCACAGCGAAAACGATGATTCCTGCCCCGAAAAAGAAGGCGGACTTAGCCAGCAATTCCCAGGCAAAATGGAGGTAAGCCACCAGAACCGTTACCAGGAAACAGGCTGCGCCGGTGTTAATGAAGTAGAGCCTCAGAAGGCGTCCTCCCGCCATAATCAAAGCCACTGCGGAGGCGGCCATAACGATAATGTAAGTAAGGGCCAGGGTCTCAGCACTAATGTTTTCGTTCAGGGCGATGCCGTAAAAAGGCACAAAAATCAGCAGCGGGACCAGCAACAATAGGGCCTGGCCCCGCCTTAACACTGTATAAGCAAGCGGCAACAGCAGAAAAAGGTTGATGACGGACAATCCGGCAGGGATGTCGTAAAAGTGCGGTTTTCCTATGCTGAAGACAAAGGCTCCCAGGAACGCCCCAAGGATACCGGAAGTTTGCAGGCAGGTCGCATACGGGCCGGCAGGCCCGACCTCGCCGATCGTATAGAGGACGAGCCCGGCAAGGACAAAGATTGCGACCGAGAGGCCGAAAGTGTTCAGGGATGCTATAAGAAGCGGCACCAGGCAGGCAAGCGTCAGAACCGCTGCGGCGAGGGAATGGTTGCGCGACAGGAACAGCAAAGCGGCCGCCGAAAAAAAGGGGACAATGAGCCACGGGTTCTGCTGGTCAAGCGCAATGACACCGTAGATAGTCAACTGGATTATTCCGGCAGAATAAATGACCGTATTGCCGAGCGTCAGAGCAACGGCGAGAGTGGCGAGAGCCCAATACAGGTAGCCCACGCCGGAGTAAGCCGAGATGTGGAAGGTCTGGCCGGTCAGCCAGATGCCGGCGCCAAAGAGAAGGGTGCTGAGGAAGACCAGCCCTGCGCCGAGGTTTTGGCGTTCAACGAGAAAGTAGAAGTAGTAGGACGTACCGTACGCCAGGGTAAGAAAAACCAGAACCAGCCCAAGCTTTCCTGCAGCCGGTATGCCCTGCCAATTTGCGGCCAGGAACAGGATTACGCTTAGCCCCACCAGCAGCGCGGCAAGAAGATAGAGAATGCCGCTTGTACTGGGCCGCGGGCGCGGGGGATATTTCGCCAGCAGGAGTTGGGCCTGATCGGCCGTGATCAGGTGTTCGGCGGTCCACTGTTCGATCTGTTCCCTGAGCCAGCGGTTCCGGCCGGCCAACGCCCTCACCAGCCTTTGCGCGCAAGGTGCGCCTTTTCATCATTGTACCAATAAACCGGGGCGGCAGGGCAACTATCTTTGTCCAATATCACCGGTAACGGGTTCGGAAGACCCCCGCACGCTCCAGGCAGGGAACGCGCCGGCTTGCGTAGAAGCTGCAAATATAACTTTTCTGCACGGGATTTAGTTGTGCACGAAGCAAAGCAAGGGGGTTAATCCATGGTTAAGGCTGCGGTAATGAACAGTCCCCACATGCCGCTCGAAATCCAGGAGTTTCCGGAGCCCGTCCTGGAGGCGGGCGGGATAGTGTTAAGGACGCTGTACAGCGAGGTTTGCGGAACAGACGTCCACCTTCAGCACGGGCGCCTGGCGGGCGTGCCCTACCCGATCATTCCGGGGCACATAAACGTCGGCGTCATCGAACGGACCGGCGGCGAGGTAAGGGACATCGACGGTGCTTTGCTGCGGGAGGGGGACCTGGTTACTTTTCTTGACGTCCACGAAACCTGCAACAACTGCTGGTACTGCCTCGTTGCCCGGGCTTCTACCCGCTGTCCGCAGCGCAAGGTTTACGGCATCACTTATTCATTACGGGATGGGCTCCTAGGCGGCTGGTCGGAGAAGATCTACCTGCGGCCCGGAGTGAAGGTTGTCAAGCTTCCGGAAGGGCTTGCGCCGGAAGCCTTCATCGGGGGCGGGTGCGGTTTGCCCACCGCCTTCCATGGCGTTGAACGGGCCGGCATCCGCCTGGGGGATACGGTGGTTGTTCAAGGCAGCGGCCCCGTCGGCCTGAACGCCGTTATCCTGGCCCAGCTGGCCGGCGCGCTGCGGGTCATCCTGGTGGGCGGCCCGTCGAACCGGCTGGAGCTCGGCAAGAAGCTGGGGGCGGATCACGTCATCAACATCTTTGAGCGGTCGCCGGAGGAAAGAGTGGAAATGGTCCGCTGGCTTACGGGCGGCAGGGGAGCCGACGTCACCATCGAAGCCACGGGGGTCCCGAACGCCGTTAAAGAAGGTCTGGCCATGACCCGCGACGCCGGCACCTACGTGGTTGTGGGGCAATACACCGACAACGGTACCGTAACGATCAACCCGCACCTTGAGTTGAACAAAAAGCACCTGGACATTAGAGGAACCTGGGGTATCGACTTCAGCCATTTTTATCGCTCGATCCAGGTGATGGCAAAATACAACGGCCGGTTCCGCTGGGAACAGTTCATCTCCCGGCAGTATCGCCTGGCGGAGGTCAACGAAGCCCTTGCCGACGTCGAGGAGCAAAAAGTGATCAAGGCGGTGATCAAGCCCGGCGATTGAGGGTATGCGGCCTTTAGCTTCCTGACGTTAGTGTTTCGATAACGTTATCAATGCCCAGCCGCTGGAGCATCGCCGCAAAACGCTCTTCACCGGAGCCCTGCTGCTGGTACAGCCTGATGCATCGCTCCGGCAGGAGGGCGGCCTTCCGTTCGCTGACAAGGTGGGCCACTTCTTGCGCGAGCCGGGGATGGCGCCCCAGGCGCCCCCCGATCAACACCTTGAGTCCTTTTTGCCCTGCGTTAAGCGCTGCCGGTTGTTTCAGCTTTAATTCCCGCTGCGTGCAGGAACCAGTTCTTGGCGCGGATAACGTCCGCTTTAGTGACGCAATTCCGTCCCTCGGAGGAAACCATCTCCTCAACCAGTCTTTTGGCCATCCTGCGCACAAAAAACGGTACCTTTTCGAGTTGAGCTAGGGCATCCCGATCCCAGTCCAAGCCCGTCACCTCCGTTGCGGCTTTGCCTCCATTATCATGGCAGGGAGATGCGACAGCAGTGATCCACGTCACAGTTTCCAACTAATCCGTTCCAGTCGACGGGCGGCGGTCTGAAAGGGGGCCGCGGCGGGCGTATCCGGGAAAAGTATGCCTGTTGTCGTGAGCAGCGCCAAAGGAAGTCAGGGCTTGTTAAAGTTTTCACGATGTGTTATGGTAAATTTAACTATACTATGTTTGCAAGGAGGGTGAAGGACAATGAAAATCCTGGTTCCGGTAGACGGGTCCGAACAGTCCATGCGGGCCGTTGCGTACGCCCTGAAAAAGGCCAAGGATCATCCCTCGATAGAGGTTACGCTGCTTACTGTAGCGTACCAGTACGACGTTACTGCCTTTGACGGCGCGGTTTTGCTGCAGCAGCTTGCCACCGAGAGATCTCAGGAGGTGTTCAAAGAAAAGCTCGAAGAAGCCAAGAAGGTTTTCGATGCTGCCGGAGTTAAGGTCAATGCCGAGCTCCTGGTCGGCGACCCTGCGTCCGTAATCATCTCCTACGTCGAGAAGAAGGACATCGACGAAGTAATCATGGGCAGCAGGGGCATGAGCCCGCTCAAGGCCGCCGTCATCGGCAGCGTAACGTACAAGGTCTTGCAGAACGTGGATGTGCCTGTCCTGGTGGTGAAGTAGTGATGCTCCGGGGTTGTCCGTAAAGTTTTTCCGGCACCAGCTGTTGCTCTATACCGGCGAACTTAAAGCAAGAAACAATAAGGGTTCCCGTTTTGACGGTGAACCCTTAAGTTTTTTCGTTGTTTAGTGCGGCAGAGAGGATTTAGGCCTCGACAGGGATAATTCCCGGTAGGGTACGGCAGAAAGTTAATAATAAGTTTGGTGTCTGGCACCGTCTGGTTGTGAAAGCATTAAACGACCGGCCCGGGTCTAAGGCTTTATGTAGGCGTATCCCATCGCCTGCTTCCGGACGATTTCGGTGATCCCCGCCGGTACCACGGTGACGAAGGGGGCCAGGCTCTCCTCCGGGATGTTTTGCATCTGCAAGGCGTTGCGGCAGGCGACGAAGGCCACGCCCTTCGCGTGCAGTTCATCCATCTGCCGGAGCACATCGTCGCCGCCCAGCCGGTAGGCGATTACGGCCGGCCCGTTGGCCACCACCTCGACGGTGACCTCCCCGGTTCCCACGTCCCGCAGAAGATTCGTGATGTTCAGAAGGGCGTGCGCCCAGCGGTCCAATTCATTAACGTGAAAAAGGGCCTTCATCTTGCACCTCCAACGCTAATACCTAGGATAGTGCTGCAAAAAGCCAATACACTGATTTCGGCATAGGCATCTTTCAGGGTACGGCTATGCTTCGGAAGTTACCCTGAGACCGCTCAGAAAGAGGTCCGAGACAAGAGGTCAGAGGTCGGAACGGGAAGCGATCGCTTCGCGATCACAAGTCTATAATCCTTAGAAATCTGCTTTGCGGATTTCATCAGGTCAGATTTCTGACTTCCGGCATCCGACATCCTTTTTGCCAGGCGCAGTTTTTCAGCGGTCTCCTAGTACCTCCTGATTATTAGGTATTATACCTAATCTAATCTATTATACCTAATCCAAATCATAATCCAAATCACGGACTTTGCGCCACCGGGATAGGGTTTTTGCCCCCCCTCCCCACACACGCACACACATCCCCGCCATGCGCGCCAACCTGGCCCGCGTCCTGGGCCTCGACCCCGACCGCGTCTCCGTCAAGGCCACGACCACCGAGGGCCTCGGCTTCACCGGCACCGGCGAGGGCATCGCCGCCTACGCCGTGGCGACGGTGGCCGGGTGCGGCGGGTAGCGCAAACGCCCGCTCAGCCCCCTCTCCTCCCCTCTTTTCTTCCCGATTTGATGTAAATGATAAAAAATCAGTGCTTGCACGAAGGCTCCATTAGAGGGATTATTTAGCAATATGTCGAACTGACACCCGGATCCATCTTTGAGGTGAGCGATTATGCCGGAGCCGCTCGAGGACCAGGTCATGCGGAAAATCGACCAGGCAGCTGAGCTTTACTACCGGCTGGTACTGGTGGTCGGGCCTCCGGGCACCGGGAAGACAACCGCCCTTCGGGAAGTGAGGAAGCGGACAGGAGCACCCCTCGTAAACGTCAATCTGGAACTGTCCCGACGTATGCTTGACCTCACGGAACGGCAAAGGGTGCTGCAAGTCCCGCGGCTCTTGGGAGAGCTCCTTAAAGAGGCCGAAGGGGACAGGATTCTGCTTGATAATACCGAGATTCTCTTCGATGTTTCCCTCAGACAGGACCCCCTCCGGCTTGTACAGGGGCTTTCCCGTAACAAAACGGTTGTCGCTACCTGGAACGGCTCCGTCGAGAGCGGTCATATTACCTACGCCGTACCGGACCACCCGGAATACAGACGATATCCAATCCGTGACTTGCTGATAGCTGGCCCGGAGGCCATGGCATGAAACCAATGCTGTAAACCGCATGGGGGTAGGCGCGATGAAATACGGTGACCTGATCCAGTTTGATCCTATCGAGTCTGTTGTTCAGCTGCGGGATGCCGACCAGGCGGATGCCGCCCGGCGGCTTATCAGGACCTACGTTATTTCCGGGGAGATGGCCGAGAAGCTTGTTAACCTGGTCTTTCCACAGCTCCAGTTTGACAAGCCCGTCGATAACAGAGGGCTTCTGGTAGTCGGGAATTACGGCACCGGTAAGTCTCACCTCATGTCGGTGATTTCCGCTCTTGCCGAGAACACGGAATTCGCTTCGCTTCTCAATAACCCTGATGTAGCTGCGGCAGCCAAGAAGATCTCCGGCCGCTTCAAAGTGGTCCGTACTGAGATCGGAGCAACCACTATGTCCTTACGCGACATAATCGTGGCTAGCTTAGAAGAGCACCTTGCCGTCATGGGCGTGAACTATGTGTTTCCCTCTGCCGCTGAGGTTTCAAACAACAAGCGTGCGTTCGAGGAAATGATGGCGCCGTTCCACCGCGAGTATCCGGACCACGGGCTGCTCCTGGTCGTTGATGAGTTGCTCGACTACCTGCGTACGCGCAAAGATCAGGAACTCATCCTCGACCTCAACTTCCTGCGGGAGATCGGCGAGGTCTGCAAAGACCTGCGCTTCCGATTCATCGCGGGCATCCAGGAGGCCATCTTCGACAGCCCCCGCTTTTCCTTCGTGGCCGACAGCATCCGCCGGGTAAGAGACCGTTTCGAACAAATCCTGATTGCCCGCCAGGACGTCAAGTTTGTGGTGGCCGAGCGCTTACTCAAGAAAACCGCCGAACAGCAGATGAGGATCCGCGAGTATCTGACACCCTTTGCCAGGTTCTACGGGCGGATGAATGAACGTATGGACGAATTCGTCCGCCTCTTCCCCGTCCATCCCGACTACATCGATACCTTCGAGCGGATCACGGCGGCGGAAAAGCGAGAGGTTCTGAAGACCCTTTCCGTGGCCATGAAGAAGATCCTCGACCAGGACGTCCCCGACGACCGGCCCGGGCTGATCGCCTACGACAGCTACTGGACGAACCTGCGCGAGAACCCGTCCTTCCGCGCCGTGCCGGACATCAAGGCGGTCATTGACTGCAGCCAGGTGCTTGAGTCTCGCATTCAACAGGCGTTCACCCGCCCGGCCTACAAGCCCATGGCGCTGCGGATCATTCACGCCCTGTCAGTCCACCGGCTTACCAGCGGCGACATCCACGCTCCTCTGGGTGCAACGGCCGAGGAGCTGCGCGACGGGCTCTGCCTGTACCAGCCCGGCATCGAGGACCTGGGCGGCGAACCGGCCGATGACCTGCTATCTCAGGTGGAAACCGTGCTGCGGGAGATTCACAGGACGGTGAGCGGCCAGTTCATCTCCTTCAACCCGGACAACCGCCAGTACTACCTAGACCTCAAAAAGACAGATGATTTCGATGTGCTCATCGAAAAGCGGGCCGAGAGTCTCGATGCCTCTCAGCTCGACCGTTACTATTACGAGGCCCTGAAAAGAGTTATGGAGTGCACCGACCACACCTATGTTACCGGCTATAGGATCTGGCAGCACGAATTGGAGTGGCCGGGACGGAAAGCGGCCAGACAGGGGTATCTGTTTTTCGGGGCCCCCAACGAGCGTTCCACTGCCGTTCCGCCCCGGGACTTCTATCTCTACTTCATCCAGCCCTTCGATCCGCCACATTTCAAAGACGAGAAGAGGTCGGATGAGCTTTTTGTGCGTCTGAAAAATACCGATGAGGCGTTCCGCACGGCGCTCAGGAACTACGCCGCGGCGCTGGATCTGGCCTCCACCGCTTCGGGACAGAACAAGACCACGTACGAGTCCAAGGCCTCGAACTTCCTGCGTGACCTGGTACAGTGGCTGCAGAAGAATATGATCACGGCCTTCGAGGTCACTTATCAGGGCCGGACCAAGTCCTTCGTCGAGTGGGCGAAGGGCAAATCGATCCGCGAGCTTTCCGGTATTGCTTCGCACGAGCGGATCAACTTTCGTGATCTGGTGAACACGATTGCCGGCATTTGCCTGGAAGCATATTTTCAGGATCAGGCCCCGGATTACCCCTTCTTCTCGGTACTTATCACGGGCGCCAACCGGGCCCAGGCGGCGCAGGACGCCCTGCGGGCCATCGCCGGACAGAAATGCACGAAGCAGGCCGCCGCCGTACTGGATGCGCTGGAGCTTCTCGACGGGGAACGGCTCGATCCCTACCGGTCGAAGTACGCCAGGTACATCCTGGACGTTGTGAAAAAGAAGGGCCACGGGCAGGTGGTCAACCGCTCGGAGTTGATCCAGGATGTTCTCGGAGTGGAATACCTGGCCCCGCGGACCTTGCGACTGGAGCCGGAATGGGCGGTAGTCGTCATCGCAGCACTGGTCTACTCCGGCGACCTGGTCCTGGCGGTTCCGGGGAAAAAGTTCGACGCCACCAGCCTGCCCCAGTTGGCCGGAACCAGCGTTGAGGATCTCGTGCAGTTCAAGCACATCGAGCGGCCCAAGGACTGGAATCTCCCGGCCCTCAAGGCACTGTTTGAACTCCTCGGACTCGCTCCCGGAATGGTCCAACTGATCACCCAGGGGCAAGAAGCGCCGGTCACGGAAATGCAGAAGGCGATAACCAGGGTGGTCGAAAGGCTTGTACTCGCACAGCAGAGCCTCCAAAGCGGGCTGTCCTTCTGGGGCCGCAGTCTGCTTGCCGAAGACGAGGTCCACAGGCTACGCTCCCGGCTTGATGAGACTAAGACCTTTCTTGAATCTTTGCAGCCGTTCAACTCACCGGGCAAGCTCAAGAACTTCCGCTACGACACCCATGATGTAAGCGGCCACCGTGAGGGCCTCCGGGCCCTGGAGGAAATTGAGTCTCTGCAGGGACTGGTGGCCGATCTTGGGCCCATGGCCTCGTACCTTTCCGCCGCCGAGGCGGTCCTACCCGGCGGGCACGAATGGATCGACAGGATGAAGGCGGCCCGCGAGGAGGTCCTCGCCCAGATCAGCGATCCCGCCAGGCGCGGTGCGGCGGCCTTCCGCCAGCAGACACAGCGCCTGCTCGCCGAACTCAAAAAGGCCTATATACAGACCTATCTTATGCTCCACACCAGAGCACGTCTGGGGGTAAACGAGGATAAGCGCAAGGCCCGACTTATGATTGACGAGCGGCTCAAGACGCTGCAAAAGCTCTCTACCATTGACTTGATGCCCCGCCAGCACCTGACCGATTTCCAGAACCGCCTGGCCGGCCTGAAGAGCTGCTTCACCCTCACCGAGCAGGAGTTGGATGCTTCCCCAGTCTGCCCGCACTGTGGTTTCAAACCCGTAGCGGAAGCGCCGGAGGCACCGGCCGCTGCGCGGCTGGACGGTTTGGACGGCGAACTCGACAACTTGGTCGAGAACTGGACCCAGACGCTGTTGACCAACCTGGATGACCCCACAACCAGAAGCAACCTGGACCTGCTGAAGCCTGAACCAAGGAAACTAGTTGACGACTTTATCAAAAGATGGGCCTTGCCGGAAGAGCTGACCCAGGACTTCATCCACGCCCTGCAGGAGGTCCTCTCCGGACTCCTCAAGGTGCCGGTGAAAACGGCCGAACTGCGTGCGGCGTTGCTGAAAGGCGGTTCGCCAGCCACCCCGGCGGAGATGAAAAAGCGGTTTGAGGAATACGTGGACGAACTCACCAGGGGTAAAGAACCCGGCAAGGTTAGGATTGTGTTGGAGTGAGGAGAAGGGTGAGATGAAGTTTTCCGATGTCAGTTAGAATAACTAAAGCCGAAAGGGGACCGGAGATGAGCAAAGGCAGAGATCGTACCGTTTCGCGTCGCCCCGACGGGATGTGGGAGAATAAGCGCAATGACGCCGAAAGAGCATCGAGCCTGCACAAGACCCAGAAGGAAGCAGAGCAGGCGGCAAAGAGGATGTTGCGGAATCAAGGTGGCGGAGAACTAACCATTAAGGGCGTGGACGGCAAGATTCGCAGCAAGGATACCATCGCGCCGGGCAGGGACCCTAACCCGCCAAAGGACAAAGAGCACTGATCGGATGTGGAGATGCTTGGACGTATAGAACAAAAACGCTTTTCTATTCTTGACAGCAGTTGAGGAATGACGCTAATGGGTGACCTGTTCCATACAGAACCTAAACCAACGCCAGCCGGTCCAGTGGAATGTCTCGGCATGACGTTCCCGAACGACGAGGAGCGGCGGAAGTATTTCCTGGAAAAGCTGCGTGAGAAGCTCAAGGACCCGGAGTTCCGTAAGATCGAGGGGTTTCCCATCGGCTCGGACGAGGACATCCTGGCCCTGTCCGACCCGCCGTACTACACGGCCTGTCCGAACCCGTTTATCGAGGACTTCATCCGGCACTACGGCAAGCCCTACGACCCAGCAACAGACAACTACCGGCGCAAGCCGTTCGCCGCTGACGTCAGTGAAGGCAAAAACGACCCGATCTACAACGCCCATTCCTACCACACCAAGGTACCGCACAAGGCCATCATGCGGTACATCCTCCACTATACCGAGCCAGGGGATGTTGTTTTCGATGGATTCTGTGGGACCGGAATGACGGGAGTGGCTGCGCAGCTCTGCGGCGATAAGGCCACCGTCGAATCCCTGGGCTACAAGGTGGACCAGGACGGCACGATCTACCAGCAGGAGACGGATGAGAACGGCAAAGTAGTCTGGAAGCCCTTCTCGAAACTTGGTGCCCGTCGGGCCATTCTGAACGACCTTTCTCCCGCCGCCACCTTTATTGCCTACAACTACAACACGCCGGTGGATGTGGAGGCTTTCGAGCGTGAGGCGCGGCGCATCCTCAAGGAAGTGGAAGAAGAATTCGGATGGCTGTACGAAACCTTGCACACGGATGGCAAGAGCAAAGGGCGTATAAACTACACCGTTTGGTCGGATGTCTTTCTGTGTAGCCAGTGTCAGGGAGAAATTGTCTTTTGGGATGTTGCAGTTGAACAGGGCGAGGTAAAGGACATAGCTTTCTGTCCTCATTGTAACGCTGAGGTTACGAAGTCGAATCTTGACCGGGCAATGACTACTAAGATGGACCAAGCATTGGGAAAACTTGTCCAAAAGGCACGTCAAGTACCCGTTTTAATTAACTACTCTATTGGCAAAACCAAATATGAAAAGGCTCCTGACGATGACGACCTTAGGCTATTGGGAAGGATTGAAAATGTCCTGGTTGAGGATTGGTACCCTACTAAACGCATCGATGAGGATATTGACCTGTGGTACGAGCGTGATTACCGTGCCTTAGGCATATACAGCATCGATGGTTTTTTCATACGCCGTAGCCTCATCATGGTGGCTTGGTTTAAGCGTAAAATGGAAGCCATTTCAGCCAGGGATCGCCGATTGGGTGGTTTTCTATGGTTCTGGTTTCAATCCGTACTTATGGGCTTTTCAAGGCTCAACAGGTACTTGAAGAATGCCTTTTCTCAAGTTAACCGCATATTGAGCGGGACGCTGTATGTGGGGGCTATGCAATCAGAAGTCAGCCCATGGTATTCTTTAGAGGGCAAGATATCTCGCCTTTCGGTCTTTTCGGCAATCAGCCGACATTTTGGAGCCGTATCAACGTCTTCAGCAGCAAGGGCTGGGCTTCCTGATTCTTCTCTTGACTACATCTTTGTCGACCCGCCGTTTGGGAGCAACATAATCTACTCCGACCTCAGCATCATCTGGGAAAGCTGGCTTCGATTGTTCACGAATACAAGTGAAGAGGCCGTTGTACATCGGCGCAAGAAGTCGAACGCCTTCACGCTTAAGAACTATAAAGAGATGATGTGTAAATGCTTTTCCAGCATGTATCGTGCGCTGAAGCCAGCCCGTTGGATTACAGTGGAATTCCATAATTCGAAGAACAGTGTGTGGACCGCCATTCAGGAAGCGCTCATGCGTGCTGGATTCGTTATTGCGGACGTCCGAACGTTAGACAAACAGATGCAAACTTTCAAGCAAGTCACTGCCGCTGGTGCTGTGAAGCAAGACTTGGTTATCTCTGCTTACAAACCTAACGACGGCCTCGAGGGCCGTTTCAAGTTAACCGCCGGCACCGAGGACGGCGTTTGGGACTTCGTCCGCACGCACCTGAGACAACTCCCGGTCTTCGTCTCCAAGAACGGCCGGGCCGAGGTCATCGCCGAGCGGCAAAACTACCTGCTCTTCGACCGCATGGTGGCTTTCCACGTTCAGCGCGGTGTGACGGTACCGCTTTCGGCGGCAGAGTTCTACCAGGGGCTTGCCCAGCGCTTTCCCGAGCGAGACGGCATGTACTTCCTGCCTGAGCAGGTGGCCGAGTACGATAAAAAACGTATGACCGTGCGCGAGGTTCTGCAACTTCAGCTCTACGTCACCGACGAATCCTCGGCCATCCAATGGCTCAGGCAGCAGCTTGCGAAAAAGCCACAGACCTTCCAGGAGCTTCACCCACAGTTTCTTAAGGAGATTGGTGGCTGGCATAAACACGAAAAGCCCTTGGAACTCCTGGAACTGCTCGAGCAGAACTTCCTGCGTTACGACGGTAAGGGCGAGGTGCCGAGCCAGATTCACAGCTACCTGTCTACAAACTTCAAGGAGTTGCGCAACCTGCCCAAGGATGACCCGACCCTGCGCGCCAAGGCCAAGGACCGCTGGTACGTGCCGGACCCGAACAAGGCCGGCGACCTGGAGAAGCTACGCGAGCGGGCCCTGCTGCGCGAGTTCGAGGAGTACCGGATCTCCAGCCAGAAGCGCCTTAAGGTGTTCCGCCTCGAGGCCGTCCGCGCCGGATTCAAAAAGGCCTGGCAGGAGCGCGACTACGCGACCATCATCGCCGTGGCTGGCAAGATACCGGAGAACATCCTCCAAGAAGACCCGAAGCTGCTCATGTGGTACGACCAAGCGGTGACGCGTGCTGGGGAGGCGTAAATGAAGATGAGACTCAGACGTTTTTCCATCAGAAACTTCAAATCGATCTCACCAGAAGGTGTCAGTATCGATTTCAGGGACCGGTTTTGCATCCTTGTTGGGAAAAACAATGCCGGCAAGTCCAACATTCTTGAAGCTTTAGGGATGCTCTTTGGTTCTAAGAATCCGAGATATATCCGAATAGAACCGGATAGCTATAACGACCCTTCCCAACCGGTTGTGATTGAAGCAGAGCTTGAGGGATTGAATTGGGGGCACGGAAAAGCACTGGGTTTATCGGATCAGCAATGCGGGAGTTTGATGCATGCCGGTAAACGTGTTGAAACTGAACCAGGCTGTATCACGTTTCGGATGATTTGTCCTCCGACAGAACGCCATTTTGAAGATACTGATGAAGACGATGAAGAAGAGTTAGCCAAACAAACCTTTGAGGCGTTTCTTGCTAACCGCCATGAAGTAAGGCGCAATGAGGCCTTGCGGAGGGCGGCAGTCAAGTATTTATTGATACCTCCCGTCCGTAGTCATACCGAACTGCTGTCACCGAGTACTTGGACAGTTTATGGCAAATTTTTGCGCGAGGTGTTGGCTGAAAGTAGTCAAGCAGAACAACTCGCCAAATTCATTACCGAGGCTTCCAGACAACTACGCGACTTACTCCAAGCTGAAGCTGATCAACTCACACGTGTCGCGAAGGCGACATCCTATGTTGATGCAATAGATTTCCTATTTACTAAAGACGGAAACCCCGCCGAACTTCTTCGTAATTTGAGTTTGGCTGTTACCTATAAGGGGCGAACAGAAGATATCTCCCAAGTGGGGACCGGCACACAAAGCGCTGTTATCATTGCTGTTCTGGAACTCTGCCTGCGCCACCGTGCATCCCAAGGAATACGGTTGTTTTGCATTGAAGAACCAGAGCTATTTCTTCATCCGCATGCACAACGATACGTGGCTGATCTTTTGCGAGCTATCGCAGAAGAGAAGAGAAGTCAGGTAATATTAACCACCCACTCTGCTTCGCTTCTTGCCAACACAGACATCCGTGATGTGATCCGAATAGAAAGAGACACGAAAGGTCACACTCATTGCAAACGTGTTCCGCCTGACTATCCTAAACTCGACTTCTACCAGCGTATCCTAAACCCAGAAACCTGTGAGATGGTGTTTGCCGACAGGGTTGTTTTGGTTGAGGGTCCATCAGAGGCTATCCTACTTCCACGCATTTCAAAAACCTTGGCGAATAGTGAAGATTCTCGTGCACTAAGCTTTGATTTCCAAAATGTCAGCGTTATTAATGTGGGTGGAAAGGACTTCTTCGGTATGCTAGCGGAACTACTATCAGAACTGGGAATCGACTGGCGTATCGTAGCCGACCGCGATGCGCTGCACGGGGTTAGTCTTCAGCCTTTCAAGGCAAAAATCGGCATATCCGGGACGGAAGAGGATGAAGACCAAATTAGCAAGCTCCGTGCCAACGGAATTGCTGTATTGACATACGGTGAGATTGAGGACTATTACCCGCCTGAAGCGATTGCTGCGATTGCAAATTGTACAATAGAAGATGTGCAGAAAGAGATTAAGAAACGACTTGTTGTTTTTGACGAGCCTGGCACGTTTGCGATGTTCAGGTACGTTATTCGTGAGCATCGAAAGGAGTTATGCACTACGGATGACGCCCGCCTCGAAAAAGTCTTGAAGAGGATATACGACCAATCTCTTCAGAAAATTCGAGATGAAGGAAGATTGACTGCGAATTATGCGAAAACTGGAGAGATAATCAGCAGGTGGTTAAAGTTATCAAAGCCTATGATAGCACTTCGAGTTGCCCAGTGGTTCGAAGAGCATCCGGGGAGTATTCCTGAATCCTTGCGAGAGTTGGTGAAATGGGTTCTCAACAACAGGGAAGGAGTTGATGATTCCCAATGTAGCTAGCTTTGCACAGTATGGTCGAAACGGAGTCGTGCATTTGCGGTTTAATTTGTTGGTTGGGCGATTTTTGAGGTGTGGTGGAAATGGGTCAATTACGAGAAACAAAGAGTGTTTTGGCTATCGTCTGGTCTAATTGGGAAAGACCTGTCGAATGCCTTGGCAGACTTTTTGAAAACGACGCGGATCGACGGGCATATTTTCTGGAAAAGCTGCGTGAGAAACTGAGTGATCCTGCTTTTCGTAATAGTAGCGGGTTTCCTCAGGGTGCCATAGAGGACATTTTGCGTGTTTCGGATCCGCCCTACTATACGGCCTGTCCCAATCCCTTCATTGAAGATTTCATCAGGTACTACGGCAGGTCGGAAGGTATTGAAACGGACGATGATTGGCGGCCGGAACCTTTTGCTGCGGATGTCACCGAGGGGAAGAACGACCGTATTTACAATGTACATCCTTACCACACCAAGGTGCCATACAAGGCAATTATGCGATACATACTACATTACACTAGGCCGGGAGATATTGTGTTCGACGGCTTTTGCGGGTCGGGAATGACCGGCGTGGCGGCGCAAATGTGCGGCAGTAGAGAGGCCGTGAGGTCTCTCGGTTATGAAGTGCTGAATGACGGGACCATTCTGGACGAAGAAGGAAAACCGTTTTCCCGGTTGGGCGGCCGAATGGTAATATTGAACGACCTCGCGCCATCGGCCACGTTCATTGCTTACAATTATAACCGGGGGGTAGGTGCGGGTACAAAACACGAGGAGATGCGCCGGTTTGTCACCAGTTTACTGGACCTGGAGCGAAAATACTGGTCGGTCACTATGCCCGATGGGACAACTGCTACGATTGCGTATGTGGTTTGGTCGGATGTGTTCTTCTGTAGCAACTGCAGCGGGGAAATAGTGTTTTGGGATGCGGCCGTAGACAGGGATACCGGCAAAGTGGCTCCGGAGATATCTTGCTCCCACTGCGGGGCGATCTATCAGAAACGATCATTGATCCGGTCGTTTCTCAAGTTTCCGGATCCCCTGTTAGGAGGCGTGGTGGAGTATCCGAAACTGGAACCGGTTCTTGTCGGGATAGCTGGTAACGCAGATCGGTCAGTCCATGAGTATCCTGCAGAGCATTTTCGTGAACAAATTGCTGATAAACTGAAGCTAATTGATCGATTGTCCGTTTTCCCTGATTACCCGCTTGACACGGGGTGGGAGATGTACCGCCACGGTATGGGGAAACACGGTGTAAAAAGCCATAAGCAATTATACATTCCATTGTCGGCCTTGACCCTGGAGGAAATCTGGACGCAGATTTGGAGCGTTTCGGATTTTGAAGTGCGGAGCAAATTGATCTGGGTGTTTACCAGCATCGCTCTCCGTTGCAGTAAGTTCAATCGTCGTTTGCCATCCGGAGGGGGTGGCCCCATTACGGGGGTCTTATATATTCCTTCGCTGATTCGGCAGGAAAACCCCATCCGGTTGTTTGCCAGGAAACTAAATGAGTTGATGGATGGGATTTTCAATTGGCTGCCGCGGAATGACAACGGATTCTGTCTGCAGACTACCGGTCTCGAAGGGTGCAGCCTGCCGCCTGACAGCATTGACTATGTATTTCTGGATCCACCCTTTGGTTCTAATATTTTTTATGCCGATATGAATTTCATCTGGGAGTCTTGGCTGGGACTGTTCACGAACCGGGGGTCGGAAGCCGTAATCAGTGACCGCGCCCTAACCCAAAGGAAGACAGCCGGTGATTACGGTGAACTTATGTACAAGTCGTTCACGGCCGTTTACCGTGCCTTGAAGCCGGGGCGGTGGATGACCGTGGAATTTCATAATTCTTCCAACGTGGTTTGGAATATTATTGCCGAATCCATTCAGCGCGCTGGGTTTGTCATTGCCGATGTCCGGACGTTGGACAAAAAACAAAAGAGTTTCCGACAGACCACGGCTGCCGGGGCTGTGAAGCACGATTTGGTGATATCTGCCTATAAGCCTGCGACTAGGATAGCTGCTGATTTCCGCCTGAAGGCCGGGACGGAAGACGGGGTATGGGCTTTTGTAAGAACACACTTACGGCATCTGCCAGTTTTTGTCCGGTCACAAGATGATAAAGCGGAAGTTGTTGTTGAACGCTTGAGTTTTCGTCTTTTTGACCGCATGGTGGCTTTCCACGTCCAGCGCGGTGTGACGGTACCGCTTTCCGCGGCTGAGTTTTACCAGGGGCTTGCCCAGCGTTTCCCGGAGCGCGACGGGATGTACTTCCTGCCTGAGCAGGTGGCGGAGTACGACAAGAAGCGCATGACGGTGAAGGAGGTCCTGCAGCTTCAGCTCTTCGTCACCGATGAATCCTCGGCCATCCAATGGCTCAGGCAGCAGCTTGCGAAAAAGCCACAGACCTTCCAGGAGCTTCACCCAAAGTTTCTTAAGGAGATTGGTGGTTGGCGTAAGTATGAAAAGCCCCTGGAACTCCTGGAACTGCTCGAGCAGAACTTCCTGCGTTACGACGGTAAGGGCGAGGTGCCGAGCCAGATTCACAGCTACCTGTCTACAAACTTCAAGGAGCTACGCAACCTGCCCAAAGATGACCTGACCCTGCGCGCCAAGGCCAAGGACCGCTGGTACGTGCCCGACCCAAATAAGGCTGGCGACCTGGAGGAGTTGCGCGAGCGGGCCCTGCTGCGGGAGTTCGAGGAGTACCGCGAATCGAAACAGAAGCGCCTGAAGGTGTTCCGCCTGGAGGCCGTCCGCGCCGGATTCAAGAAGGCCTGGCAGGAGCGCGACTACGCGACCATCATCGCCGTGGCTCGCAAGATTCCCGAGAACGTCCTCCAGGAAGACCCCAAGCTCCTTATGTGGTACGACCAAGCGCTCACGCGTACAGGGGATGATCGCTAGAACGTACTATGAGAATTAGGGAAAGGGGTAGGTAGTAATGGCTGTCCCGGACTTTCAGAGTTTAATGCTTCCCTTTCTCAGGGTGGTGGGTGATGGTCGAGAGTACAGCATGAGCAAAGTTGCGGATGCTTTGGCCGATCAGCTAGGCTTGAGTAAAGACGACAGGGATGAAATGCTTCCCAGCGGGAGGCAAACCCGGTTTCGGAACCGGGTGGGTTGGGTAGCAACTCACTTCAGAAAGGCCGGGCTTTTAGAAAGTACTGGTCGAGGGAAATTTCGGATTACATCACGTGGCATGGATGTTTTGAAAGAAAACCCGCAGCATCTGGGGATGAAATTCTTGCAGCAGTTTCCCGAATACAGAGAGTTTCGAGGGTTAGACAATAATGGAAATGAAAACGATGATTCCCCGCCATCCCCGGATAATCTTCAAACTCCCGAGGAACTCCTGGAGTTTGCACACCAGAAACTAATCAGTCAGTTGTCTGAAGAGCTGTTAGAGCGCGTGAAAAACTCTTCACCGGACTTTTTTGAAAAACTGGTTTTGGATCTATTAGTGACTATGGGTTACGGAGGTTCAGTGAAAGATGCGGCCCAAAAAGTTGGGCGAACCGGTGATGGAGGCATAGATGGGGTTATCAAAGAAGACAAGCTCGGTTTAGATGTTTTATGTGTCCAAGCCAAAAGGTGGCAAAACCCAGTGGGAGTAAGTGTGGTTCGCGAGTTTGTGGGCAGCTTAATTGACCGCAAGGCAAAGAAAGGTGTACTGATTACCACTTCTTCTTTTTCTAACGAAGCAAGGGAATATGCTGATCGTGTGGGGAACACCGTCCTCGTCGACGGCCGAGAACTAGCAGAGTTAATGATCGAACATGGTGTTGGGGTTACCGAAATAGCAAGGTATACCCTTTATAAGATTGATTCGGATTACTTTGAAGAGGAAAGTTAAGCCGGTTGTCGGATAGGGTCGCCTGAGGCCAAGGACTGCTGGTACGTGCCCGACCCCAACTAGGCCGGCGACCTGGAGAAGCTACGCGAGCGGGCCCTGCTGCGCGAGTTCGAGGAGTACCGGACCTCGAGCCAGAGCGCCTGAAGGTATTCCGCCTCGAGGCCGTCCGCGCCGGATTCAAAAAGGCCTGGCAGGAGCGCGACTACGCGACCATCATCGCCGTGGCTCGGAAGATTCCCGAGAACATCCTCCAGGAAGATCCCAAGCTGCTGATGTGGTATGACCAAGCGATAACAAGAAGTGAGGGATGAAGGATGAAGCTGAGCAAAGTATCAACGGTGAGTCGGTCACGCGGTCCAAGGAGAGGCGGTGCTGGCTCTGTAACTCTCGGTGCCCATCCTTCGCCTCCTCATCTGTTAGGTGTGATTCTTTCGGCGAATGATCAAATAACATCCACCAATGTACCTCACCGCGCCCTATCAGAGAAAGGGAGCAGGTGTGCAACGGTGGAGTGCTTTCGCAAGATGCTCATTTGCCATCACACGAGCCCAGAGGCAATCGAGCGCACGAGGCAACACCGCGAAGCGATGAGGCGCCTTGGCTTCGAGGCGGAGCAGGCGCGGCTCCAACGCTTTCCCACCAACCCCTCTACGCGGAAAGGTAACCTTGCGGAGATCGTGTTGGCGGAGTATGTCGTTGCTTCGAGTGGCGTTACACTTCCCGTCTACCGTCTCCGCTACAACCCGAACGTAGATCAGTCCATGAAAGGAGACGACGTTCTCGCCTTCGATCTCGACTCCGATCCTGTGAGAATTGTCGTGGGTGAGGCGAAATTCCGCGGGGCGTCGTCAGCCGTGGCGGTTAGGGAAATCGTCGAGGGACTTGTCCGTTCGTACAAAGGAGGGATTCCGGCGTCTCTTCAGTTCGTTGCGGACCGCCTCTACGAAGAGGGTAATCCAGAACTTGGGGAGCGCGTCCTCTACTGCGCACGGTTATTCGTGTTCAGACGGCTTCGGATCGATTACGTCGGGATGCTGTTGAGCGACGAGCGAGCTGCCGATCGAGTGAATCGCGCCACACCAAACTCCCTCCACCGATTAGCAATGATCTCATTAGGCGTTCCGGACCCGGATTCCCTGGTAGACGACTGTTATAAGGAGTTGGAGTAGTAATGCCAATCCCCCTTGAGCAGGCGCGCAAGTTTTTGGAACAGCTTCAAACGCCACCGCTTACAAACCTTTTCGCTCAGGCGCACGCGAAACACGTTCTCTATGAAGTGCGGGAACTTCCAGCCAACTTCCCGTCTTTCGATCCAAACCTCAAAGACAAGGTGACCTTTGCTGTATACGGGCTCCTCGCCGCTGGCTGCAGCGTGGCCGAGCAAGGAGATCGAGCTGCAGGTATCGCTGTCCTAGAACGAGCAGCATCGCTGCTCCATTATGTTCATGGCCCATTTGCGAAGGACTTGCGTGAGAGTGGCTTCCACGTATTCGTTGCGGCGATGGCATTTTACGCGGCGGGGCACTACTCACGTGCTTTCGTTGCCATCCGTGCCGTCGAAGAAATTACCCCAGCCGCGCGGACTATCGGGGCCTTCCTCCGAAAAGATACGGCTTCGTTGATCGACCGCCTGAACGAGGTCTTGTTGCGCGAGCCACCTTCATTCGAGGACCAGCTGGATTTGGATGAATGGGCCATTACGGTCGCCATCTCACGCGCAGTCGCCATCGCTCTCGAATTTACGTTCACCGGTGCCAACGGCGCCCTGGATCTCGCCGACGAGCAGCTTCGAGATGCCGCGATCATCGCTACAGCAGGAAGCCACCCAGCGTGGTGGTGGATCGTTCGGCTACTCCGGCTCATGCTCAAGGACCTTGGCGAAGCATCACCGTGGCGGGTCCTTCCTCCATATTTCGGATCACAGGTGCCGAACGCCCTTGGACGCTACGTGAGGCTGCTTGCGTTTGGGAAGCGTCCATTGATAGAACTCTGGACCTCGCAGTGCGCCTCCCTGCCCCTCGTTTTGAATTCGGCAAACCGTGGGGCAGTGGTAAACCTGCCCACGAGCGCCGGTAAGACTCGCGTTGCCGAGCTGGCCATTCTGCAAACACTTCTTAACAACCCCACAGCGCGAATCCTATATCTCGCGCCCTTTCGATCCCTCGCGCTCGAGGTCGAACACACACTCGCCGACACGTTCAGTTGGCTTGGCTATAGCGTGTCACACTTGTATGGCGGGTCACGGGTCAGCTCCATCGACACCGAACTCGTGGCTGAATCCACGATTATCATCGCCACGCCCGAGAAGGCACGGGCTCTCTTCCGCGCCGCACCAGAACTGTTCGAGAACGTGAGGCTCGTGATCGTGGATGAGGGGCACCTTATCGGACCGTCGGAGCGGTATGTCCGCAACGAAGTGTTCGTCGATCATCTCCGTTGCTTCGTTCGAGCGACGGGTGCGCGCGCGGTGCTGCTTTCAGCTGTGCTTCCGAATCCGCAGGAGCTCGCTGAGTGGGTCACCGGCGATCCAACTGCAGTCGCGAGATCGACATGGAAACCCTCGGCTGAGCGGTTCGGCCTACTTCGTTGGAATGGCTCGCGCGTTAGGATCGACTGGCAAGGGGAGATCGCGTCATTCAACCCGTCATTCGTTGAGGCGAAACCCTTGGGGTTCGGGAGACGCAGGAGGCCATTTCCGAGCAATAAGAACGAAGCGGTTGCCGCTACCGCCGTTCGGCTTAGCGCCATCGGGCCTGTGATGATCTTTACGGGCAGGGCGGTTTCCGTACCAACGCTTGCCGAAGCTGTACTCCTCGCGCTTGGCGAAGCCCCAGAAGACCATCCCTGGCCGGAGCATGAGTGGAGGGTCTTCGAAGCTGTCTGTCAAGAGGAGCTGACTCCCGACGCAATTGAGCTTAAGGCTGCCCGTGCCGGCGTGGTTTGCCACAGCAATCGCCTCACGCCGCAGGTGCGTCTTGCGCTCGAACACCTGCTGCGATCGAAGCCGCCGAAGATCATCATTGCCACGACGACGCTTGCGCAGGGGGTGAACGTCGGCATCTCCTCGGTCATTATTGCTAACCCGTACACTGGGCAAAAGCCTATCGACAGGCGAGACTTTTGGAATATCTGCGGCCGAGCAGGTCGAGCATTCGTGGACGGCGAGGGCAAGATCCTCTACGCCATCGACGATACGCGCGAGCGCTGGCAGATCCAAAGGGATGAGTCGCTCGCACAGTCTTATTTTAACGCCCATACTGGTGATCGAGTCGAAAGCGGGCTTCTCTCTGTCGTGCGCGCGCTTCGGGCCATCGCCGGTCGGGCCGGTGTATCTTTCGAAGTCCTACTCGAGCTCGCCGCCAACAACGACTTCTCTGGGCTGGGGAGCAGGGCAAAAACCTGCGAGATGATATGCGACCTCCTTGATGATGAGTTGCTTGCATTGCACGAGGATCCAGTGGTGAACCCAGAAGGAAGCGAGTCCATAGAATGGATAGAACGAGTGTTTCGAGACTCGTTAGCTGTTCTCCAGGATAGGTCAGGCGCAGATGACGTCATCGCTTTCTTGCGGGCACGCGCCGACTCGACACTAAGACGTGTGTCTCAGGCGGCCCGGAAGGCGGTGGTGTCGTCGGGACTTCCGTTGAGCGTCGCGCTTCGCGCCCATGAGAACATTGAGATTTTTAAAGGCGTGGCCGATTCCTACCTCGCGAGCGAAGAAAAGTTCGACGCGTTGCTAGCTGCAGTTCGCACGATTGAGGAATGGGTGCGTATCAACGCGGTTTCTGTCGTCGTACAATTGCCCGATGCAGCCAAGCTCGATGCACTACGGGAGAAATGGCTTGATGGTGTCGGCCTTCGGGAACTCAGCACCATCGATGACGATGCCAACGACATCTGTAGAGAACTTTACGGCTACCAGCTCCCGTGGGTCATTCATGCAGCATCCCAGCAACTGCGCATCTCTGAGGACGCGGAGCGAGCCGACGCTCTTGCCGAGATCGCCTTGCTGGTGGAACTAGGAGTCCCAACGGATTTGGCAGCGCGGATCTTCCTTGCCGGCGTTCGCTCGCGGGCGGCTGCGACTGAACTCGCCGCGCTCAACGTTGTATTTGGCACTAGCATCTCCGAGATCAGCCGGAACCTCCGTACGTTGAGGTTTGTAGATCAACTCCGCCCTTTGGTTTCTGCTACAACGGCAGTCTGGCTGGATCTCATAGTCGAGGACTCTGCGCGCCGCCGTCCTGCTGATGTTCCCAGGTTCGCCCCATTCACTATAGAGAGTGTCGGTGATGCCGATGTTCTACACGTGAGGATGATTGGCGAGAAGGCGTTCCTCTGCACGATCGATGGAAAAACACGGATCGCGGTGGAACCGACCGAGAAGTTTCCCTTCAATGAGATTGCGAATGATCCCCGTATTGTCTTTATCCGCACCGGAACCATTTGGCGGATGGAGATTCGGGATCCACGCCTTACTGTTGGGGACGAGTGACCAATGATTCAGCCTAACCAGTGGGCTTGGAGCCCAAAACATTGTCAAGCCTGTCGAATCATCGAAGTCTGGGACCTCTGGGGCGAGACGGTCTGCCGTGTATGGTTTCCCGATAGCGACGCGGTGGTCCGTATCCCTGCTTCTAGGCTTGAGCCTCTGGAGAGCGGCTTGAGTAATTCACCTGACAGTATTGCCTATGTCGCTGCCGCCGCTCGCGTGGCTGATGCGCTGACGCAGGACGTTCTGCTTGCTCCCATCGAGGCCTCCGTCATCCCGCTGCCGCACCAGATCCGGGCGTTGTCGCGCGCCATTGCCAATGACCGCGTGCGCTACCTTCTGGCGGACGAAGTCGGGCTGGGCAAGACCATCGAGGCCGGGCTGATCATGCGGGAACTCAAGCTCCGCGGGCTGGTGAAGCGGACACTGGTCATCGCCCCGAAGGGATTGGTGAGCCAGTGGGTGAGCGAGATGCGCTTTCACTTCGGCGAGACCTTCCATCTGGTGCTCCCCGAGGACTTGAAGACGCTACGGCGTATCGCCCCGGTTTTGAGACCGGCTGACGGGGATCTTGGAAACGGAGCCCCGGAACTCGCGCCTGCAAATCCCTGGCAAGTGTTTTCCCAGGTGGTGGTGCCGATGGATTCCGTGAAGCCCCTGGACAAGCGCCGGGGCTGGACGGCGGAGCAGGTGAGGGAACACAACCGGGAGCGTTTCGAGGATCTGATATCGGCAGGCTGGGACCTGGTCATCGTGGACGAGGCGCACCGGCTCGGCGGGAGCACCGACCGGGTGGCCCGTTTCAAACTGGGCCAGGGGCTGTCCGAAGCCGCGCCGTACCTCCTGCTTCTGTCGGCCACTCCCCACCAGGGTAAGACCGACGCCTTTCACCGCCTGATGTCTCTGATTGATCCCCAGGCGTTTCCCGACGTTGGCAGCGTCACGCGGGAGCGTGTTCAGCCGTACGTCATCCGGACCGAAAAACGCCGCGCCATCGACGCCGAGGGCAAGCCGCTGTTTAAGCCCCGCCGCACGGAACTTGCGCCGGTGTCCTGGGAAGAGCGCCACAGCCGGCAGAAGCATCTCTACGAAGCCGTCACCGAGTACGTCAGGAAAGGCTACAACCAGGCCTTGTGTGAGAAACGCAGTTACATCGGGTTCCTGATGATCCTGATGCAGCGCCTGGTTGTCTCCAGCACCCGGGCGATTCACGCCACGCTCGAGAAGCGGCTGGAGGCGCTCCAGGCACCCGGGGAACAGTTGACCCTTTTCCCCGTTTATTCCGAAGATGACTGGGCTGATCTCGACGGCCAGGAGCAGCTGGAAACGCTGCTGCGCACCCGCTTTAAAGCGCTGAAGAATGAACGCGCCGAGGTACAGTTGCTCTTGGAAGCAGCGACCCGGTGCGAGCAGGCCGGACCGGACGCCAAGGCAGAGGCCTTGCTTGACTGGATATACCGGCTCCAGGCGGAAGAGGGCGATCCGGAGCTGAAGGTACTCGTCTTTACCGAGTTTGTTCCTACCCAGGAGATGTTGTGCGATTTCCTCAGCGAACGGGGCTTTTCGGTGGTCTGTCTCAATGGCTCCATGGATTTGGATGAACGCAAGCGGGTTCAGGAGGCGTTCGCCCGCGAGGCCCGCATCCTCATTTCCACGGACGCCGGCGGAGAGGGTTTGAACCTTCAGTTCTGCCACGCGGTAATCAACTACGACATTCCCTGGAACCCGATGCGGCTTGAGCAGCGCATCGGGCGAGTGGATCGCATTGGCCAAACGCATATTGTCCGCGCGGTCAATTTCGTCTTTCAAGACTCAGTGGAACACCGTGTCCTTGAAGTGCTGGAGCAGAAGCTTGCCGTTATATTCGAGGAGTTCGGCATCGACAAAACCGGCGACGTTCTCGACTCAGCGCAGGCGGGTCACATATTCGATGATTTGTATGTCGATGCCATCCTGCATCCCGATAGGGTGGAGGACTCAGTGGATAAGGTGGTTACCCGCCTCCGGGAGCAGGTACGGGAAGCGCGGGGCATTGCCTCGATGCTTGGGGCTTCGGATGACCTTGACCCGGGAGAAGCACAACGCCTCCTGGCCCATCCTTTGCAGCATTGGGTTGAGCGTATGACGGTGAGTTACCTTAGGGCGCATGGCGGTAAGGCGGAAAGAAAAGACCGCGTGTGGGAACTTGCCTGGCCTGACGGTGCAATATATCCTGCGGCGGTCTTTACCACCAAAGAAGCAGCGGAGATCCCCGCTGCACGCTGCCTAACCCTGGAGGAGCCGAAAATACGCGGTCTGGCGATGGGATTGCCCCGGTTTGTCCCGGGGCAGCCGATCCCGGTTGTATCAATTCCGGGGATTGGTATTGAGATTCAGGGCTTCTGGTCTCTCTGGCGGATTGCCATCACCGCTTCAGGCTGGAACCGCCACCGGATTATGCCCCTTTTCCTGGCCGATAACGGCAAGGTTTACACGCCGACGGCCAGGCATATATGGGACCATTTGCTGGTAGTGAATCCGAATGTACGCTCAAACCTCGACGCTGCAAGCTCCAAGGATGTTTTTGAGAAGCTGCTCCGAGCCGCTGAAGAGCACGGGAGGCCCATTTACGACGCTTTGGTGCAAGAACATCACGCCCGAATTGCGCGGGAGCGGGAAAAGGCCGAGTATTCCTTTGCTGCAAGGCGGAGGGCTATTGAGCGCATAGGCCTGCCTCAAGTCCGTAACCATCGATTGAACCTACTTGATCAGGAAGAACAAAACCTTTACAGGCAAATCGAGAAGCGTGCCCGCATCTGCCCTGAGATCGTGCCTCTTCTGTTGATTCGTGTGGAGGGATGCAGCCTTGAGTAGCTGGCGCGCCCATATCCTCAGGGAGTTTACCCCGAAGGTCGCAAGGCTCACCCTTGTGGCGGACCCGGACGGTCTGCTGCTTGAAGAGGGGATTCTTGAAGATATCCGGAAACGGGGCTTTGAGCTGATGCCCTTCGAGGATCATGTGGCCTTCCGCTATGCCTATGAATCCAAGTTCCGCTCTCGCTGGGACCGCGGCGAACAAACGGATCTTGTGGTCGTGCTGCATTCCACGGCCAGCGACCTCGGTACCCTTCCGTATGATCTGCTCCAGGCCGGCCGGCGGCTTTCCTTCAACCTTGGCGATATCTTTCCGAACCTGAGCTATCCGGTCGTGGCCGCTCTGGACCGGGGCTACCTTGATGCCCTGTATGATGCCCAGCGAAGGTACGCGCCCGGCCAGCTTGGGGATAATGCTACGAAGGAGTTTATTCTCCGCCACGTTTTCGAGATTGCTCCGGAGCTTATCAAACAGCCGTCGGATCTCCTGCGTGTTCTGCTCCGTCGTCACTACCGTGAGCAGCGGATACCCGCTATTCTCGACGAACGATTCATCCAGCTCTTGCGGTTAAACGACGCCTTCGCCGACTGGCCGCTGGAAACCATCATACCTGACCGGGAGGCGTTCTTCGCATTTCTACAAGAGCGTTGGCCGGTGTTCCTGGACCGCATGGCCGCCGTGAATGATCCTGGCGCTCGAGAGGACGCGATGCCCTACGGTTTCAGTTACCCCGGACCTGCAGATCTGCCCTTCGATCACCATGATATCCGGGTCTACATCGACAACCTGTTCCTTGAGGGAATGCTCCAATCTGTCCCCCATGAGCGCGCGGAAATTCTGTCAAAAACCTGGGCGAGCATAGGAGTCAGGATCGAACCTGCCGAGGATCGCGGATGCCGCCTGAACCGGCTGATCGAGAATATCCTGTCCTCCGTCCCGGCGGAGGATGCCAGGCATGGAGAATGGTTCCGCTTCGCCCGCGGGTGGGCGGAACTGAAGGTACTCGTGCATGATCCGGAAGGTACTACTCTTCAGGAACAGGTAACCCAAAAGGTAAGGGATTTGCAGTCTCAAGTCGATGCCGCATTCACCGCATGGTTGGTGAGGCGGTATGCAGGGCTGGTTAACCTCCCCCCGGCGCCGCCGGTCATGCTCCATCATATCCCGCGGTTCATGGCTCGCTATTTGGGAGATGAACAGAACGGCAAGGTCGCGTTACTCTTGGTCGACGGGCTTTCCCTCGACCAATGGATTGTTGTCCGCAATGCGGTCTCAAAGCGGCGGTCGAGTTTCCTTTTCCGCGAGAACAGCGTATTCGCGTGGATTCCCACGGTCACCTCTGTCTCGCGCCAAGCAGCGTTTGCCGGTAAGCCGCCCATGTATTTCCCGAACACCATTCAGACGACCGACAAGGAGCCGGCTCTGTGGACGCAGTTCTGGGTGGATCAAGGTCTTTTACAGAACGAAGTGGTTTACGCCAAGGGACTGGGAGACGGCAACCTGGACCTGGTTGATGAGCTAATCACTCGTCCAAAGACAAGGGTTGTCGGACTGGTTATTGATAAAGTCGATAAGATTATGCATGGCATGGAACTTGGCACTGCAGGCATGCATAATCAGGTGCGCCAGTGGGCCCGGCAATCTTATATTACCGATCTCCTTGACCTGCTGTTGGATAGAGGCTTCCGAGTCTTTTTAACGTCCGACCACGGCAATATTGAGGCCGAGGGCTGCGGACGCGCTTCAGAGGGCGCAGTCGCCGATCTACGCGGCGAGCGGGTCCGCGTCTATGCGGATACTTTGCTTCGGGATAAGGTGCAGGCACGGTTCCCAAGCGCTCTGAAATGGCAGCCCATCGGCCTTCCAGAAGACTACCTTGCCCTCATCGCCCCCGGCCGGATGGCGTTTGTCCGCGACGGGGAACGCATTGTCAGCCATGGCGGTGTTACGATTGAGGAGCTAATTGTTCCTTTCATTGAGATCAAGAGGAGAAACATATGAACCTTCGTACGAACCACATCGGATTCAGTCAACGAGTTCGCCTGGAGTGGCTCGAGCAGGCCGCCAACCTCGTCTTGGCGGGGAACGATAAATCCGCAATCAACGCTTCCTTGCAAGAACTCCTAAAAGACAAGGTGTCCGTTGGCGGTAGCGCCGAACGCGGTAACCGTGAAAAAGTCATCACCATCCTTATGAAGGTTTGGCTCAACGTTCCACGCGGGCTGGAAATGTTTCGAGACGACGGGCTTGAATTGTTGAGGCACCTTCCTCGAGCGGATCGGATCGCAGTTCACTGGGGAATGGTGATGGCTGTCTATCCGTTCTGGGCGGCGGTGGCCAGCCAGGTCGGCCGCCTCTTGAAGCTCCAGGGCTCTGCCGCAGCAGCCCACGTTCAACGGCGGGTCCGGGAACAGTACGGGGAACGGGAAACGGTCTCCAGAGCAGCCCGTCGCGTACTTCGGTCCTACGTGGACTGGGGTGTTCTTGGCGAGACAGCTACAAAAGGAGTTTACACGCAAGGATTATCGCTGGTGGTCGGCGATCCCAAGCTGGTTGCATGGCTAATTGAGGCCTCGTTGCATGCGCGTCCTAACGGGTCAGGAGTGTTAAGAGAATTGATCAGCAGCGCAAGCTTGTTTCCATTTCGCTTACAGTCAATTTCCTTGGAGAGCATCCTGGTGTCGTCGCCCCGCATGGAAGTCCTGCGCCATGGCTTGGATGAAGAATTGCTGATGCTGCGAAAGTAGCAGGTGTGGGAAGACGGGGTATGAGCTAGCTGCTTTAGGTTCTGGTGATAAAATCGCAACAAAATGGCTGCTGTCACCGACAGAACAGAAAGGCTCCCGCTTTCGGGAGCCCTTGATTTTCCTGGTGCGGCAGAGAGGATTTGAACCTCCACGGGCTTAATGCCCACTAGATCCTGAGTCTAGCGCGTCTGCCGTTCCGCCACTGCCGCACGGCTTCGACAAAGGTTATGATAGCATACCGGATGTCGGTTGTCAACGAGCCTACGACGTGTTTCAGGAATGATCTCGGGGGTTGGCGCGGAGCCACGGCAGCGTGTACAGGGAGGTCAAAACAGTGGTTAAGACCGCAAGCGTGACGGCCTGGGGAAGCTGGCGATCACCGCCCGGCAGGTAGGGGTGGATGCCGGCGCCGTAGTCCAGAAAATCCATGAAGCCGAACCAGGGTCCTACGAGGAAAACCAGATAGCGCGCCGGGACCAGCAGGGGCAGGAAGACGATGCCCTGGTAGGCCATGCCGACGTGGGCCACGAAGAGGAACACCTTTTCGAAGTCCCATTGTCCGCCGGTGAACCAGTGGTGGCCGATGATGCCCACCGTCCACGCCCCGTATTTGATCAGTCCCAGCATCGTGAAGGCTTCGAGGAAGGCCCAGGGCCTGCCGCTCAAGCGCAGCCCGAGGACGAGGGCGAACAGCAGGGACTGGATGGGGCATTCCGGGGTAAAGGGCCAGTAGTACCAAGGTGTTGCGGCGAGCTGTTCGCGGTACCAGAAGAAGCCGTACACGGTTGCCGCGGCGTTGATCAGAAGAAGGGCGAGCAGCAACCGGCGGCGGACCAGCAGGTAGCCCAGCAGGCCGCGGTAGGGGCCGGCGTTGCCGGTGCTAGCGCTCAAGCCCGGGTTCCTCCGTTTCACCCAGCTTGCGGATGACCCTGACCGGGACGCCGCCGGCGAGAACATTGTGCGGGACGTCGGTATTGACCAGGGACATGGCCGATATCTGGGTATTGCTGCCGATGGTGACCCCGGCAAGCACGGTGGAGTTGGCGCTGATCAGCGTATTCGCGCCGACGACCACCGGGCCGAGGCGATACTCGTGTACCAGGAATTCGTGGGCGAGGATCGTAGCGTTGTAGCCGATGACGACGTTGTCTTCGAGGGTGATCAGCTCAGGATAGAAAAAATCAAAGACGGCCATGGCGCCTACCGCCACGTTGCGGCCCACCTTCATGCCGGTAAGGCGGTAGAAGACGTTTTTGAGGCCCAGCCACGGCAGGTACCGGGCCGTCCAGATCAAGAGGAAATTGTAGATAACCCGGAGACGGCTCTTATCCCGGAAACAGTACCACATACTGTTGCGCCCGGGGGGCACGGGATAGACGGTCAGCCTCCGCCTGCACCGTTCTGTATTTTTCGAATCAGCCATTGTTAATGATTCTTTCGGCGACCAGTTTGCCGGAAAGAAGCATGCCCCCGAAGATGGGGCCCATGCGGTAACCCCCGGCGACGGCGTTGGCCGCCATCCCCGTGACAAAAAGTCCCGGGTAGACTTCACGCGTATTCTCCAGGATTTCGGTTTCGGCCACGTCGGCCCACATCGGGCGTTCGCCGACGGCGCTGCCGGACGGGGTATTCAGGCGGATATTGGCCTTGCGGGCGAGGATGTTCACGATACGGGCGTCGTGCCCGGTGGCATCGATGGTATACCGCGAATGGGTAGCGATGGGATCCACGTGGAAGCGTCCGAGTTCGACAGGCGTCCAGTTGAGGACCAGGCCGGTCACACGGTCGTTCTGCAGGCACACGTCTTCGACCGAAATGAGGTTCATGATTGTCGCCCCCGCTTTGACCGCGGCGAGGGTCAGCGCAGCCACCGACTCCACCGACGAGGCCGTATAATAGCCGGGTTCAAAGGCCTCGTAGCGGATACCCATATCTTGCATGACGGGCAGCGCCTCTTTCTGGACGACGATCTCGTTAAACATGATCGCCCCGCCCCACATGCCGCCGCCGACGCTGAGCTTGCGCTCAAAGAGAACGGTCCGTAAGCCCGCCTTGGCCAGGTAGTAGGCAGCGGTAAGCCCGGACGGTCCGCCGCCGACGATAGCCACGTCGCTGTCCAGGCAGTCAAGGAGCTTCTTGTTATACCGCTCGATAATGGCTCTTGCTATGACACGCTCGTCCAACTTCATAAGATAAATCCCCCATCCAGCTATTATCCATATACTTTACTCTTGTACTCAGGATTCGTCAAGTTATGGCAGGATAACCATGCCGGTCGTCGGTAGTCAGTAATCGGTGTACCAAAAGGTATAGGAAAGCCGCCGGATCTTACGGGTAGCGCGGCTCTTTCTTTTGTTCTGCGTAAAACTGTTCTACGCCTGTTTCCCGCATGCGGTCGTTCATCCTGCGCCAGCGGGCCTGCAGGTCGGGCGGGAACTGGTTGCGCTCACAGGGGTACTCGTCGCACTGGAAGCAGAAATCGACGTTCTTTTCCCGGAAACAGGTCTTGGCCGAACAAAGGGGGAAAGTGCCCCCTCCCTGCCGGCAGCCGGCGCAAGAGGCTTTGCCGAAGAAGAGCAGGAGTTCGTGAAACTGCTTGTAGCCCTCAAAGACCGGCATAAACTTGGCCAGTCTCCCGGCGTAGCGGTCAAAGTTGCCCAGCTTGTCCAGGAGCGCTAGCGCCAGCTTCTTGATTTCCCCGTCTCCGTAGCCGAAACACCGTGAACAGTCCAGCCCGCAGGGGGCCAGCTCGGCAAGTATGGTTTCCCTGTCCATCCCGCACCATCCTCTCGTTCCATTATTTTCTTTGTGAAAACGATATAAGCCAATGATACTCCGATTGGAACTGAAGCGACAAGTCTGTTTAGCAGGATAGCAATGATAAGGAACCGCCAAGAGCGAAAAGGGGGGAATAAGGTTCTGTTTACCGCCGGTCAAGGCGTAGACTACTTACAGGAGTGATTTTTATGCTTACTCCGAGCCTTGAAGACTACCTGGAGGAGATCTATCGCCTGTCGCTCGGTGAAAACGCCGTGCGCGTCACCGACGTGGCGGCCAGGCTTGGGGTTAAGCTGCCGTCGGTCACTAAGGCCCTGCGGCGCCTGCACGAGGAAGACTATCTGACCTACCGGCGTTACAAGGATGTCATACTGTCGGAAAAGGGGCGCCGGCTGGGAAAATTCCTCGTGGAGCGGAACGCCATTCTGCAGGAATTCCTGACCGTGCTGGATGTGTCTTGCGGCAGGGAACAAGAGGCCGAAGCTATGGAACACTACCTTTCGCTTCCGACCATCCGTGCCATCGATTACCTGGTCAGGTTTTTCAAGGCCAATCCTGCCTGCCTGGGCGAGTTTCACATCTTTAAAACCGCGCAGGAGCAACGGGGCGACGTGCTGGACGACGGCTATAAAGATTGAGAAAAGAATCTGTCTCAGCCAAGCCCCAGTATCCTGGCCGTCCGGGCGACGGTGAAGCACACCGTAATCGCCGTCAGCGTGGGAATAGCTGCGGCCAGAAACGTCCATTTCCAGTTACCGTTTTCTTTTTGGATGGTATAGAGGGTGGTACCGCAGGGGAAGTGCAGCAGGGAAAAGAGCATGACGCAGAGGGCGGTCACCCAGGTCCACCCGTGCTCCACGACGAAGAGACGGTGGATGGCGCTGAGACTGTCCAACTCAACCATCGAGCCGGCAGACAGGTAGCACATGCACAGGATCGGCAGGACGATTTCATTGGCCGGCAGCCCTAAAATAAAAGCCACCAGGATGAAGCCGTCGAGACCGATCTGCCTGGCAAAGGGATCGAGCCAGGTTGCCATGTGCTGGATGATGCTCTGACCGTTAAGGTCGATGTTGGCCAGAAGCCAAATCAAGGCTCCGGCCGGTGCCGCCACGGTGACGGCCCGTGCCAGGACAAACAGCGTCCGGTCGATAAACGAGCGCGCGAGAATCTGCACAACCTGCGGCCGGCGGTAGGGCGGCAGTTCCAGTGTGAAAGAGGAGGGAACCCCGCGCAGCAGCGTACGGGAAAGCAGCCAGGAGACGAAAAGGGTTACCGCGATACCGGCGATCACAAGGCCGGCCACGGCCGCTGTGGCGAAGACCGTTTGATAGGCCGAGACCCCCAGTCCGGCAGCCAAAACGGCGGCCAGGGTGATGAGCGTGGGGAAACGGCCGTTACACGGTACAAAAACGTTTGTCAGGCGCGCGATCAGCCTCTCCCTGGGCGAGTCGATGATCCTGCAGGCCACCACACCCGCGGCGTTGCAGCCGAAGCCCATGGCCATGGTCAGAGCCTGCTTGCCGTGCGTGCCGGCCATTCTAAAGAAACGGTCCAGGTTAAAGGCCACCCTGGGCAGGTAGCCCAGGTCTTCGAGAAGGGTAAAAATCGGGAAGAAGATGGCCATGGGAGGGAGCATGACCGAGACAACCCAGGCCAAAGAACGATACATCCCGTCAACAACAATCTCCTTCAGCCAGGACGGGGCTCCCAGCCAACCCAGGAGGACGGCTAATTGTTCCTGCCCCCAGAAGAGGACCGCCGCCAGCAGCCGGGAAGGGTAGTTGGCTCCCGTTATGGTAAGCCAAAAGGCCGCGCCCAGCAAAAGAAACATGATGGGAAAGCCCAGCCACCTGGAGGTGAGGATGTCGTCGATCCGACGGTCCCAGTCTCTTTTGGGCCTCGTCCGGTGTACGACGGCGCCGGCGATCCTCTCGGCCTCGGAGTAAATCGAGCCGACAATGCGGTCGTGGGCGGCGGGATCAAGCCTGGCTGCCTCGGCCAGCGCCTTAAGATAGCGCAGAGACTCCTCCTTGTCGGCTGTTGCGGCTTTCACCTTTGTCCGCATCCTTCAAAGAAGTGGTGCAGGGTGTTAAAGATATACGGGTCTCCCTCCAGGATGCGGAGCGCCGCCCATCTCGCGCTGAGGTAGGGCGGGAGAATGTCTTTAAGCCGGGGTTCAAGAAACCTGATGGACCTTTCCAAAGAAGTGTCGTAGGTTACAAGGCGCGGCGAGGTGGAAAGCTGGTTGCCGGCCATTTCGGCGATGACCGCTTTAAGCTCGTCGATCCCTTTGCCGTAACGGGCGGCGGTGGCCACGACGGGTACTCCCAACTCGCCGGCCAGCCTGCGGCAATCGATATGGATGTTTTTCCTGGCGGCTTCGTCAATCAGGTTGACGGCGACGATTGCTCGCGGCGTGATCTCCAATACCTGCAGGACAAGGTTGAGGTTGCGTTCCAGGCAGGTGGCGTCGACGACAACGACCGTGGCGTCGGGGTTGGCCAGGCATAAGAAATCACGCGCCACCTGTTCTTCCGCAGAACTGGCCAGGAGGGAATAAGTGCCCGGAAGGTCGACGACGAGGTACTCCCGGCCGTTGAATGCGTAACAGCCTTCGGCACGCAGGACCGTTTTCCCGGGCCAGTTTCCGGTGTGCTGGTTCAATCCCGTGAGAGCGTTGAAAACCGTCGTTTTCCCGGTATTCGGATTTCCCGCCAGCGCAATCACGGGGATGGATCCATTTCTTTTGATGCCGAATGTTTCGCGGTTTGCGCTCCAGCCGCAGGCGTTGCTGGTCAGTCCCATCGAAGGAACCCTCCGGTCTTAGATTTTCGAGTCGTATTCTTCGGCGGACATTTCCACCTCTATCTGCCGGGCTATGTCCCGCCGCAGGGCGATGGTCGTTCCCCGAACCAGGTACGCTGTCGGGTCTCCGACCGGACTGCGACGCAGCGCCAAAATTTCCGTTCCCGGGACGATTCCCAAATCCAGCAGACGGCGCCTGGTCAAACCTGAAGCCTTGAGAGAGATAACCCGTGCGGTGTTCCCCACGGGCAGCGCGGCGAGGTTAACAGGCGCAGTCTTCGTCTTCGCCAGGTTCAACATTGTCACTTCCCCCCTCAGACACCCTTGAACAAGCAACAGGCTTATTTATCTATTGGTGTTGTTAGCGAAGGGTAATAATGTTAGCCCAGGCTAACAGTGGGCTAGACAGTGTTGCCGTTCATGGCATAGTACGCAGCGGGATTAGAAGATGCCACCCGTTCACCAAAAGTTGCGAGGGGTGCAGAGCTTGTGCATCCCGTGCCGGCATAAACGCCCATTCACGACGATATCTTTAGTCAAGGGGACGGGCTCGGGGGAGAGAGTATGGCCATATTCATTCCTCGCAAAACAATCTATGCCGTTAACCTGGCGTGGATGGCGCTGTTGATCGCCTGGCTGTTCCTCGGGCACGCCGTGACTGCGGATGCCTGGCGGAGCGGGGAGTGCGAAGTTGAAGTCACATTCCGGTTTTTGGCGCCGATGCGCACGAGTTACCCCGTGGCGGGATTGAACATTACGGACGAGTTCGGGCGTCAAGCCGTTTACCGCGGGACGTGGGTAAACCGGCGCTGCCTTATCATCAGGATACAGGAACAGGCTACCGGCCAAGGGCTGAAATACCGGTACCGTTTGCGCAAGACTCCGGCGGTGATCTGGCCCTTCAGCGTCAGCGGGCGCGGTCAGTTTATGACGGCGGTGGCTCCAAGAGTTGTTGGGCTCTTTCCTAAATCCAAGGTGCCCGCGCGCGGGCCCGTAGTACTGCAGTTTAACACGCCGGTAGAGGAGAGGAGTTTTCATTCCGCTGTACGCATGGACGTGCCGGGTAAGTGGCGGCCCGCCGAAATGGAACTGGAAAGGGGCCGGTTTGCCGACACGAGCCGCTGGCTGTTCTACCCCGAGCGCCCGTTTGAGCATGGTAGGCGGTACAAGATAGCCATAGGGCCGGGAGTACGCAGCCTGTCCGGACTGGCAGCCGATGAGCCGGTCAGGGTTTTCTTCGACACTGCTCCGGAACTGCTGATTATGGAACAATATCCCGAGCCCGGGGCGCCCAGCATCTGGCTGTCGCGCAACATCTGCATCTATACCAACCAGAAGCTTAAGGAAGCCGTGATCGAGGTCGATGACATGGGCGGGCAGGTCGACGTGGAGGGAGAGAAAGCCATTTTCGTTCCCGACAGGTGTTTTCGGCCGTCTTTGACTTACAAGGTCAGGGTCAGCCTGACATCCGTTTACGGGGAAAGGCTGGAGCAAGAGTTTTCTTTCAGCACGACGAAGTTGGGGTCGCCGTATTGGCTCGAGGTCAAGCGCGGGGACAAACGCAGCAAGGTCTGGATTATGAAGGGCGGGAAGGAAATCAAGGAGATCGACGCCTCGTTTGCGCGCCACGCCGACCGCATTCCCGCCGTGACAATGTATGAGAGCTGGAGAAACAGGGGGCTGGACGAGGAAAACAGGCCCTGGTTTGCTCTTAACACCGACATTTTGATTCATGCACTGCCGGATGGGATGAAGGAAGACGACCATGAGAAGCTGGGTCTGCCGAGAAGTTACAGCTGTCTCCTGATTCCGGAGGATGACGTCAAGTGGATCGCCCGACACTTTGAAAAGGGCTTCATGGTCATTGTCCGCTGACGGTGGCCGATTTCGTTCGCCGCAAAAACGAAAAACGGCAAGCTCATCCTTTGGAAAAGCTTGCCGTCTTAATTTCTTATGGTGGGCCATGAAGGAATCGAACCTTCAACCTGACGATTAAGAGTCGCCTGCTCTGCCAATTGAGCTAATGGCCCATATGTGATGGTGGAGGGAGGTGGATTCGAACCACCGAAGGCTGCGCCAGCGGATTTACAGTCCGCCCCCTTTGGCCACTCGGGTATCCCTCCGTATGTCGTTCTGGGTCGGTAATCTCATCACGCCGCCGACCTCTAGTTTACAGTGGTCGGGATGGCGAGATTTGAACTCGCGGCCTCTTGCTCCCAAGGCAAGCGCGCTGACCAAGCTGCGCCACATCCCGAGATCCCGGAATGAGCGGGTCATTTCCGACAATGAAGAGTATAGCAAATGAAAGGCCGGGTGTCAACAGCATCCCGGGCAAAGTGTCGGCGGGCCTGGGAACGAACCTCGTAAATGTTTTACAATTTAGTTAAGATGTGCGTAGACAGCCCGGACGGGTGTTATACTTTGGTAGTAGGGAGGTGATTTGCAAGGATGATGGAGATGATGCGCAAGCTGATGATGATCAGCATCGGTGCAGTGTCCCTGACCAAGGAAAAAGCCGAGCAGCTTGTCAAGGAACTCAGTGAAAAAGGACAGATCAGCACGTCTGAAGCGAAGGCCTTTGTCAAGGAATTGCTCGAAAAAGGTGAAAAGGAGCGCCAGCAAATCCAGAAGACCATCGCCTCGGAGTTCGGCAAGCTTCGCGAAGAGTGGGGGCTGGTAACGAAGAAGGATCTGGCCGAAGTCAACGCCCGCCTGGCAAGGATCGAGGAACGCCTGTTCGGTAAGGTTCAGGCGCCCGAAGAAAGCCCGGCGGCCGACAGCCCCGCCGAAGGCGGTCACGGTGTACAAAGTTAGCATAATGGGGACTGTCCCCGCAGTATAGTTATTATATCTAGCCTGCTGCAGGGGGATGGTCCTTATGCTTTTCCGGGGCTTGGCGAAGATCCTGCTGTTGCTGGCCGTGCTGGCAGTGGTTCCCATTATTGCAAGCGCTACGAACGATAACGGCAGCGCCGGCCAGGAAGGGCAGCGAGACGCCCCGCGTTACACCCGCCAAATGATCGTTATAGTTATCGACGGGCTGCAGGCTGACGTTTTGCAGAAAGTTCAGGCGCCCAACATCAACGGTGTCGCCGCGAGCGGGATCAGAGTGAGCCAGGCGATAACACCGTTCCCCGGAACGCTGGAGGCCGCTGTGGGCAGCCTGTTGACAGGCTGCGACCCGCAGCTGCACAAGTTCGTAAACGGCAACGACCGGCTGGCCGAGCCCACAATTCTAAAACTGATGGAGCAAAAGAACATCAAAACGGCTTTCTTCGACGCCACGGGAAGGCACGGACGGTTTGCGGACGAGTCAAAACTGTACCGGAAGTACGGCAATGACCGGGAGATGGTTGAGGACGCCGTTAAAGTAATGGCGGATAAAACCCCGTATCTAAGCGTGCTTGTTTTCGGCGAGGTGGGCAAGGCCCTGGCCGAAAGCGGGCCGAACAGCCAGGCCTACGCCAAGGCGGTGACCGACGCCGACAACCGCGTGGGCGAGCTGCTGCGCTACCTGCACGGCAAGGGGATGTATGATCACGCCCTGATCGCCGTCTGCGGCACGACGGGTCAGCCGGCCCTGGTGTTGAAGAGCCCGCAGTTTAAAGGCGGGGTTATCCTTCCCCCGGCGAGCCTCACCGACCTCGCGCCGACACTCGGCTATATCGTGGGCGAGCGGCTGCCCGAGGCCACGGGACTCGTCCTGTGGAACGCCTTCGAGCCCGGTTCCTTTCAAAACGGGATCTACTTGATGGAACAGCGCATCAAGGACCTGTCGAACGCGCAGCTGCGGGCCGCCCGGGAGATTGCGGATCTGCGCTCGGGCGAGGCCCAGGTCCAGAAAGAACGGACGATCATCAGCCAGGAACGCAAGACTACACAGGAGGCCATCGCGGAGCGGGAACGCAGAATCGGCATACTGGGCGGCATCGTAAAGACCCTGATCGGCTTGATTGCCGTGTTGATCATCCTCGCCCTGGCCGGTTACTACATCCAGTACCGCTACCTTAAAAAGAAATTCCTCCTGTTTTGAGGTATCGCTTCCCAAGAACCGTCCAGCGTGAAAAAATCAGTTTGCAGAGCGGGAACCCCATAGACGGTTCCCGCTTTTTATTTACTCGCCGCTTTTGGCTGAAGCCTTTTTGGAAACGGCAAATAGCTGTTACAGTTTAATTAAAAACGGGTTTCGTATAGAATGAAAGGCAGCGAAAGGGGAGAGGGTACGTTGTTGAAGATTGCTGTTGCCGGTAAAGGCGGGGTAGGGAAGACGAGCATAGCCGCGGGGCTGATCAGACTATGGGCTGAAGACGGCCCGGTTTGGGCTATTGACGCCGACCCGGATGCGTGTCTGGCTGCGGCTTTGGGTGTACCGGAGGCTGACGCCGCGAAGTTGAAGCCTTTTTCCGAAATGCGCGCGGTGATCAGGGAGCGTGTCGGGGGTGACGGCGGATACATGGTCCTTAATCCGCAGGTCGAAGACCTTTTGGACAGGTACGCCCTCGTACGGGGAAACGTGCGCCTTCTGCGCATGGGCGCACTCAAGAAAGGCGGGGCAGGTTGCTATTGCCGGGAAAACGCCTTCCTTAACGCGATTTTAACCTCGGTGCTTGTAGATAAGCAGGAAGTGGTCGTTGTCGACCTGGCGGCCGGCATCGAGCAGCTGTCGCGCGGCGCCGCCAGAGGCGTTGACAGAATGGTTGTGGTCTGCGACCCGACGCGGGCTGCGGCGGCGACAGCGCGGAACATTGTGGCGATGGCTTTCGACCTGGGCATTGAAAAGGTGGGTTTTGTAGGCAACCGCGTCCGCAATGCGGACGAGCGGGAGTTCATCAGGCAGGCGGCCGCTGAACTGCCGGTGTGGGGTTATGCAGGCAGGTACGAGGAGTTTGCCGGGGACATGTCCCGAGCGGAATGCGCCCTGGAGCTGCCGGCGGGTTTCATGCGCGACCTGAAGAAAGTCAGGGAGGCCCTTTTGCAGGCATAGCAGGTAAGGCCGGTATTTATGCGAAAATGCAAAATTTCGGGGTTTGTTTTCACTCGTCAGTTAAGGCTGGAGGAAGGCCATGAGCAGCAACGACCTGAACCGGGCGATGTTCGAAAAGGCGCTGCGGGACGGCGCGAGCACGGCGCTCAGCCGTGTCAAAACGGTGAAGCCTTGTCCTACGGGAGTCGCGGGGGCTTGTTGCCGGATGTGCTCTATGGGACCGTGCCGGGTTTTCGAGGACAAAGGTCCCAAAGCGGGTGTCTGCGGCGCGACGGCCGAGACCATCGCGGCGCGCAACTTTTGCCGGATGATCGCGGCGGGGACGGCGGCGCACTCGGACCACGCCCGGGAAGTGGTGAATACCTTCCTGAAGGCGTGTGATGGCCAGGCTCCGGGGTTTGCCATCCGCGACGAGGCCAAGCTCAGGACCGTCGCCCGCGTCTTCGGCCTGGAATGGCAGGGCAAGAGCACGGACGAACTGGCCAGGCAGGTGGGGGAAGCCGCCAAGGCGGAGTTCGGCAGGCAGGACGGCGATTGTCTTCCGGCCAACCTCGCCCCGGTCAGAAGGCGGGAAGCCTGGCGCAGGGCGGGTGTGTTTCCGCGCGGTATTGACAGGGAGGTCGTCGAGACGCTGCACCGGACCCAGATGGGGGTCGACCAGGACGCCTGGAGCCTGATGCTCCAGGCAACGCGCTGCGCCCTGGCCGATGGGTGGGGCGGCTCGATGATCGCCACCGCCTTGCAGGATATCCTGTTCGGGACGCCCCGGCCGTTGCGGGCCAAGGTAAACGTGGGCGTTTTGCGGGAGGATCAGGTCAATGTCGTCGTGCACGGGCACGAACCGCTGCTGCCCGAAATCCTGGTGGCGCTCGCCCGCGATCCCGAACTCCTGGACGAGGCGCGTGCAGCCGGCGCTTCGGGCATCAACCTGGCCGGCATTTGCTGCTCGGCCAACGAGCTGTTGATGAGACACGGGGTGCCGGTGGCCGGCAGTTTCCTCCAGCAGGAACTGGCCATCGCCACCGGCGCCGTCGATTTGATGGCGGTCGACGGGCAGTGCGTAATGCAGGGACTGGCCGAGGTCGCCCGGTGTTATCATATGCAACTGGTGACCACCTCCTCCCGCGCCCGCCTGCCGGGCGTCGAACACGTGGAGTTTCACCCGGAGACCGCCCTGGAGACGGGCCGGGAACTCCTGCGGCGGGCTATCGCAAATTTTCCCCGGCGCGGGAAGGTCGCTATCCCGAAAGAAACGATGGATCTCGTGGCCGGGTTCGGCCACGAGAGCATAGAGTATATCCTTGGAGGCCGCTACCGTGCCTCTTACCGCCCGCTGGTCGACAACATCGTTAACGGGCGTATCCGGGGCATAGCGGGCGTCGTGGGCTGCAGCAATCCCCGGGCCGCGGGTGGCGGCGACGGGCACAGCGAACTGGTGCGCAAGCTGATCGCCAACAACGTCCTGGTGCTGGCCACGGGCTGCGCGGCGATAAGCCTGGCCAGGGACGGGCTGCTCAGGCCGGAGGCGGCAAGCGAAGCCGGACCGGGGTTGGCCGAGGTCTGCGAGGCCGTCGGCATCCCGCCGGTGCTGCACTGCGGAGCGTGCGTCGACAACAGCCGCTTGCTGGCGGCCACCTCGGCTCTCGCTTGCGAGGGCGGGCTCGGCGAGGACATAGCGGATATCCCGGTAGCCGGCTGCGCCCCCGAGTGGATGAGCGAGAAGGCCCTGGCCATCGGACAGTATTTCGTCGCCAGCGGTATCCCGGTGGGTCTCGGAGTAAACTTCCCAGGGTGGGAAAACAAGGCTTTCAGGCACATTATGACCGAGCAATTAGAGGGTGTGACAGGAGCCGGGTGGTTCTTTGAGCCCGACCCGGAGAGAATGGCCGACAGGCTCACGGCGATCATCGATGCCCGCCGCCGGGCGCTGGGCCTCGACCGCGGCCGCGAGCGGGTGCTCTTCGACATGGAGATGAGGAGGAAACTCGATGTCTAGGGTAATCGCCAAGGCGGCTATCAGGGGGGCGCACAGGCTGGTGGAGCAGGCCGGGGACACCCTGCAGGATGCCCTTGCGAGGTTTGGTCCGGACCACAAGGCGGCCCTGCCCAACACCGGGTATTACCTCCCCGTGATTTACGGGATCACGGGCCGGCCCGTGGAAAGGCTGGGCGAGATGGTCCCCGTCCTGGAACTGGCGAGGGAACTGCTGCCGGAGGAACCTGCCGACCGTGTCTGGCTGCCTTACCTGGGGCCGGCCCTCGACGCCGGCATGGCCGCCCTGTTCGCCGGCGAGATCATCGAAAGCATTAAATACCTGCACGAACCGGTGCCTTATACGATGGCCCCTACCCCCGCCGAGGGGAAACTGTGGCTGGGGGCGGCCGACGACGCCGTTCTCAGGCAGCGGGGCATCGAATTCGTCGACGGCACGGCGCCGGGTTTCGCGGTTTGCGTCGGCGCCGCCCCGGACAATGAAACCGCCGTCCGGATCGCCCGGGAGTGCCAGGAAAAGAACCTATACGTGTTCATGGTGTCTTCGACAGACGGGCGGAGCATGGCCGAACAGCTGGCGGAGGAAGACGTTCAGATGGGCTGGGAGACGCGCCTCATCCCCTTTGGGAAAGATACCAGCAGCGCGGTGTTCGCCCTGGGGTTCGCCGCGCGCGTGGCGCTGTCGTTCGGGGGCGTTGCCGCCGGCGACGCCCGCAGGCTGCTGCTTTACAACAAGAACAGGGTTTTCGCCTTTGTGCTGGCCTTCGGGGAACTCGATGACGAGAAGTGCGCCCTGGCGGCCGGAGCCTTGAACTTCGGTTTCCCCGTGGTCGCCGACACAAAGATTCCGGAGATACTGCCGACCGGCATCTGCACGTACGAGCACGTGGTGGCCGGCGTCCCCCACGAGCGTCTGGTGACCCGCGCCTGCGAAGTCCGCGGCCTGAAGATCACCGTGACCAAGGTGCCCGTTCCCGTCGCCTACGGTCCCGCCTTTGAGGGCGAGTCGGTGCGCAAAAACGATACCCATGCCGAGTTCGGAGGGCAAAAGACCCCGGCTTTTGAACTGGTCAGAACCGGCGGGGCCGACGAGGTTGAAGACGGGCGCATCGTGGTAACCGGCAGCGATATCGACGCGCTGCCCGAGGGGGGAAAGCTGCCGCTCGGGATCTGGGTGGATGTATACGGGCGCAAGATGCAGCCCGACTTCGAGCCTGTGCTGGAGCGGTGGATTCACCACTTCATCAATTACGCCCAGGGCGTCTGGCACATGGGGCAGCGCGACGTCAACTGGATTCGTATCAGCAAGACCGCTTTCAAGGTCGGTTTCAGGTTGCGCCATCTCGGTGATATACTCTATGCTAAACTGAAATCTGACTATTCCAACATCATCGACAGGGTCCAGGTGCATATCACCGCGGATGAAGAAGAGGTGCTGACCCTGCGCGAGAAAGCCCGGGCTTACTACGCCCAGCGCGACGAAAGGCTGCGGTCCTTAAGCGACGAGAACGTCGACACATTCTACTCGTGCACGCTCTGCCAGAGCTTCGCGCCGGCCCACGTGTGCATCGTTTTGCCTGAACGGGTCGGGCTGTGCGGATCGGTGAGCTGGCTGGACTGCAAGGCAGCGTACGAGATCAACCCGCACGGGAGCAACCAGCCCGTGCCGAAGAAAGGGGTTATCGACCCTGTCAAAGGGGAATGGAGCTCCTGCAACGAATTTATCGCTACCAATTCACGCGGCGCGGTGGAAAGGGTGAACTTTTATTCCGTCATGGAGTACCCGCTGACGTCGTGCGGGTGTTTTGAGGCCATCGTTTGCCTGCTTCCCGAGTGCAACGGGTTTTTGGTCGTCAACCGCGAGTATACGGGGATGACCCCGGCGGGGATGACCTTCTCAACGCTTGCCGGGACCATCGGCGGAGGGGTGCAGACGCCGGGCTTCATGGGTATCGGCAAGGCCTACCTGGGCTCGCGCAAGTTTATCGCCGGGGACGGCGGATTGGGGCGGATCGTGTGGATGCCGCGTTCCTTTAAGGAATACATGCGGCCGACTCTGGAAAGGCGCGCGAGGGAAGAGGGACTGGGAGACGACTTCGTGGACAGGATCGCCGACGAAACGGTGGGCGTGGAGGTTGACGCGATCCTGGCCTTCCTTGAGGGAAAGGGGCATCCGGCCCTGAGCATGGATCCGCTGTTCTAGGTGAAATTTACAGGCTGCTGCCGGGCGGGGGAAGTGTAAATGGCTCTAACGGGACTGCAGATTTATAAGATGCTGCCGCGTACGAACTGCAAGGAATGCGGGCAGGCAACCTGCCTGGCTTTCGCTATGCAGCTGGCGGCGGGCAAGGCGTCGCTTGACCTCTGCCCCCACGTCAGCCAGGAAGCCAGAGAGGCGTTGAGTTCGGCTTCGGAGCCGCCGATTGCACTGGTGAAAATCGGGGCGGGCGAGCATGCGGTGGAGCTGGGCAATGAGACCGTGCTCTTCAGGCACGACAAGCGCTTTGTGCATCCTACGGCCATCGCTGTCACCGTTTCGGATTTGCTGGACAAGGAACAGATCGCCCGCCGGGTCGAGGAAATCAACGGCCTGTTCTTTGAGCGGGTCGGCCAGGTCGAAGGCGTCAACCTCGTTGCCGTAAAGCAGGACGGGGACAGGGACCGCTTTGCCGCTGCGGTCAGGGTTGCCAGGGAAAAGAGTGCCCTGCCCCTGATGCTGATCAGCGAAGATGCCGGCGCCCTGGCGGGAGCCCTGGAGATCGCCGGAGACGGGCGCCCGCTGATCTGCGGAGCCACGAGGGCCAACCGGGAGGCCGTGGTCGAACTGGCCAGGAAATACGACTGCCCGCTCGTGGTCCGGAGCGACAACCTGGACGACCTGGCCGGACTGGTGGATGAAACGGTAAAGGCCGGGCACAAGCAGCTTATCCTGGACACCGGAGCGCGGAGCGTGGAGCGTGTCCTGGCCGACCAGACGCTGGTGCGCCGCCTCGCGGTCAACAAGCGTTTTCGCCTGTTCGGCTATCCCACCGTCGCTTTTGCTTGCAGCGGGGATGCCATCCAGGACATGCTCGACGCAGCCGTCTACATTGGGAAGTATGCCGCAGTGGTGGTGGTTGACTCGGCTGAGCGCGCAGACATCCTGCCGCTGATTACCTGGCGGCTTAACATCTACACCGACCCGCAGAAGCCAATTGCTGTTGAAGCCAAGGTCTATGAAGTGGGCAAGCCCGGACCCGACTCGCCGGTATTCCTTACGACCAATTTCTCCCTGACCTATTTCTGTGTGGCCGGGGACATCGAGGGCGCGCGAACCTCAGCCTACATCCTGCCCGTCGATACCGAGGGCACGTCGGTCCTCACGGCCTGGGCCGCAGGGAAACTGGCGCCCGAGAAGATTGCCGAGTTTATCGAGAAGAGCGGTATCGCGGAGCGGGTCAGGCACCGGAAACTGATTATCCCGGGCGGGCTCGCGGTGATGAGCGGGAAACTGCAAGAGGCTACGGGCTGGGAAATCCTCGTGGGGCCGAGGGAGTCTTCAAGTATTAACGCGTTCCTGAAAGAACACTGGTCGTAAGCTGAGCGAGGTTAAGCCGTTGACCTGCAAGGTTACCTTCACCCCGGACAATCTTACGGTAGAAGCGGATGAACATGAGAGCCTGGTTGCTCTGGCGGCCCGTGCCGGGATCATCCTGCGGGGGGCCTGCGGGGGAGCCGGCACCTGCGGCCGCTGCCGTGTTTCGCTGGCTTCGGGAAGCGTGGCTGTCCGCGAGGAAGGGGAGGTCCATTCCCCCGCGGAGGTGCCGGCTTGCCGGGCGTATCCCGTAACGGACGTTGTTGTCGAGATCCCCGAGAGCGCACGGCTGGGCAGCCACCGGGTGCTGATCGAGGATCGGGGCCGCGGGCAGCTGGATGAAGCGCCTGCGAGCACCGAGGCTCCCCTTGCGCCTCTATACGAGTCAATAGAGCTTGCAATGGCCGCTCCCACCCTGGACGACGCGAGGGATGATTGGGGCAGGTTGCGGGCCGAGCTTCAGAAGAAAGTGCCCGGCATCAACCCTTTGCTTACGCTGGACTTTGTCCGCAAGCTTCCGGGGGCCGTCCGTAAGGGGAACTGGCGCGTTACGGTGGATTTGGCCCATGCCGGGGCATTCACCGAACTGGCCGGCATCAGCGTTGCGGGGACGTCCTCCCCGAGGTTCGGCCTGGCCGTTGACCTTGGGACGACTACAGTGGCGTGCCAGATGGTAAGCCTCTCGGACGGGACGACGGTGGCCTCGGCCGGGACCTACAACCGCCAGGCCGCTTTCGGCGACGACGTTATCTCGCGCATCATCTACGCCACCGAAGAGCCCGGCGGTCTCGACAGGCTTCAGGAGGAAGCGGTGGTGACCATCAACAGCCTGGTCGAGGAATTGGTTGAGGACCTGCGAGCCGGGTACGATGACATCCGTGCCGTCTATGTCGCCGGGAACCCCACGATGACGCATCTTTTCCTGGGCGTCAATCCCGCCTACCTGAGGCTTGAACCCTATATCCCGGCGGTCAATTCCTGGCCGCCCGTACGGGCCGGGGAGCTGGGCCTTCGCGTTCATCCCCGGGCGTGGATTCACTGCGCTCCGGGCGTTGCCAGCTACCTTGGCGGTGATATCACGGCGGGCCTGGTTGTGGCGGGCCTGCCGGATACCGATCAGTTGACCCTGTTTGTGGACATCGGCACCAACGGCGAGATGGTGCTGGGGAACAGGGACTGGCTTGTCGGATGCGCCTGTTCGGCCGGTCCCTCCTTTGAGGGCAGCGGCATCACGGGTGGGATGCGGGCCGTAGAAGGGGCCATTGAAATGGTCGGCGTCAGCAGCGGGGGATACGAAGTCTTTTGGCGCACGATAGGAGGACTGCCGCCGCGCGGCATCTGCGGCACCGGCCTGATCGACGCCTTGGCTGCCCTGCGCGGGGCCGGGGTGATTGACCGGGGAGGCCGGTTTGTTTCCGGGCTGGATACGCCCCGGCTGCGCATGGGTCCCGAGGGGCGCGAGTTCGTACTGGTATGGGGCAGCGAGTCGGGGCACGGGCGCGACATTGTGCTTTCGGAGGCCGACCTCGATAACCTGATGCGGGCCAAGGCGGCCGTTTTTGCCGGCATAAAGGCCATGGTGGACGCCGTCGGGCTGCAGATTTCGGATATCGAGCGGGTGCTTATCGCCGGGGGGTTCGGCAGACACCTTAACCTTGCCCGGGCTGTTGCCGTCGGCATTCTTCCCGACCTTCCGGCTGAACGTTACCGTTTTCTCGGCAACACCTCCCTTAAAGGCGCACGGTTGGCCCTGCTGTCCCGGGAGGTCCGGGACAAGGTGGAGGAAACGGCGCGCAGCCTGACTTACCTCGATCTGAGCGCCGGGACAAGTTTCATGGACGAGTTTATGTCGGCCCTCTTCATCCCGCACACCGATATGGGTTTGTTCCCGTCGGTGGCCGATCAGGGGGGTGACTGAGCTTGCGGATTGCCGTGGCCGGAAAGGGCGGCACAGGGAAGACGACCTTTTGCGCCCTCGCCGTTAAGGCTCTCCTGCGGGCGGGCAAAGCGCCGATCCTGGTCGTCGACGCCGATCCCAACGCCAACCTTGGGGAGGCGCTGGGGATCGAGGCAGGGGATTCGGTGGCGGATATCGTGGCTTCAGCCGACGGGCAGCCCTATTTGCCCGGGGGAATGACGAAGGAGCGGTACCTGGCTTACCGCATCCACCAGGCGCTGGCCGAGGGGCGGGACATAGACCTGCTGGTGATGGGGGGGCCCGAAGGCGCCGGATGCTATTGCTACGTGAACAACCTCCTGCGGGGCCTGATCGAAGAGCTGCACGGCAATTACCCTGTTATGATCGTCGATAACGAGGCGGGGCTCGAACACTTGAGCCGGCGGACTACCGGGAAGGCTGACTTCCTGTTTATCCTGTCCGATGTCTCCGGCCGGGGAATTCTCTCGGCCCGCAGGATTGCCGGCCTGGTCAGGCGTCTCAGGCTGGACGTGGGGAGCATGGGGCTGGTGATCGGGCGGGCTCCCGAAGGAGCCGCCGGCGCGCTCGCCGGGCCGATTGGGAAACTGGACATCCCTCTCTGGGGTATCGTTCCGGAAGACCCCGAGATAGCGGCGTTGGATTTGGCCTGGCGGCCCTTGACCGGGGTTGGCGACAACAACGCGGCATTGTCCGCTGTTGCCGACATCCTAAGGAATCAGGGCATTATCTAGGTTGAGCATTTTCATATAGTGAGGAAGGAAAGGTTCTAATGGCGGTAGAGATCGTAAAGGAAAGATGGAAGGGCCGGGTACTGGAGATGGTGCTGGGGAGCGGGACCCATACCGTTAAAGTAGGCGGAGATGCGGCTTTGCCGTTCCTGCATTTTGAGGGACAGATTCCCAACCGTCCGGCCACGGCCCTGGAGGTATGGGACAGAGTGGACGGCGAGTTCCCGCCGATGCTGGCCGCCGCCTTCGAAGGCGTTCTCGGGAGTCCCGGGGATTGGGCAAGGCGGTGCGTGGAGTACGGCGCCGACATGGTTGCGCTGCGGCTGGTCAGCACGCACCCCGAGGGACAAGACGCCGGAGCCGAAGAAGCGGCCGCCGCGGCCCGCATGGTTGCGGAGGCCGTTGAGGTGCCGCTGATCGTGCTGGGCTGCGGGGTGGAGGAAAAGGACGCCGCTGTCCTGCCGGCCGTGGCTGCGGCCCTTGATGGCCGCAACTGCCTGGTGGGGTTTGCAACGAGCGAAAACTACAAGACCGTCGTCGCCGCCTGTATCGCTCACGGGCACAGCGTTATCGCCACCAGCCCGCTGGATATCAACCTGGCCAAGCAGCTTAACATCCTGATCACCGATATGAACCTGCCTCCGGAGCGCATCGCCATGGACCCGTCGATCGGCCCGCTGGGGTACGGCATAGAATACGCCTGGTCCATTATCGAGAGGATGCGCCTGGGGGCGCTCTCCGGAGACCGGATGCTGTCCCAGCCCGTGATCTGCTTTGTAGGGGACGAGGCCTGGAAGGTTAAAGAAACGACGGCGGACGATGTGGCCGAGTGGGGCGAACAGGGGCGGCGCGCCCTGCTGTGGGAAGCGATGACGGCGGTCGTCCTGGCGCAGGCCGGCGGATCGATTTTTGTTTTCCGTCATCCCGAGGCGATGCAGCACTTTAACCGGCAAATTGACGCTCTCATGCGGCAGGATGTATACTAAACGTTAAGGCTCTAAGAAGCGATTTAAGAAAAGGAGAGCCGCAAGGCTTCTTTATGTTACGAAGGGTGATGCCGGCGTGATTTTAATCGGTGAGCGGATTAACGGCATGTTCCGCGACATACGGGCGGCGATCCAGGAGCGCGACCCGGTTCCCGTCGCCGAGCGGGCCAGGATCCAGGCGGCAGCCGGCGCGCATTACCTGGATATCAACACCGGTCCCGACGTCGATGCTGCCGAGGCGCCCGAAGTAATGGCCTGGCTTGTCAAGGTTGCGCAGGAGACCTGCGGCCTGCCGTGCTGCATCGATTCCCCGCATGTAGAGGCTTTGCGGGCGGGGCTTGCCGTGCACAGGGGCAAGGCCATCATCAATTCGACCAGCGCCGAGCAGGAGCGCATGGACGCCTTGTTCCCCCTGGCGGTTGAATTCGGCGCAGCCATTATCGGCCTGGCGATGAACGAAAAGGGCGTTCCCAAGGACGCCTCCGACCGGCTGGCCCTGGCCATGGAGCTTGTAGCCAATGCGGATGCTCACGGGCTGGCGATGGAGGACTTGTTTATCGACCCGCTGATCCTCCCTGTCAACGTCGCCCAGGAGCACGCCGTCGAGGTCCTGGAAACGATCAGGCAGGTGCGGATGCTGGCCAGCCCGGCTCCGCGGACGGTTATCGGCCTGTCCAACGTGTCTCAGGGGGCGCCCGAACGCTCGCTGATCAACCGGACCTACCTGGTCATGGCCCTGGCGGCGGGCCTCGACGCGGCGATCCTGAACGTGGAGGACAAGGCCTTGATGGACTCGGCCGCCACGGCCGAGGTTCTGTTAAACAAAGAAGTATACTGCGACGCCTTCCTCCGCGTTTTCCGGAAACCCCTGGTAGTATAGGGGCGACCCAGTATGGCCGGGGATCGGGTGCCCTATTCCAGGATGTTGATGACCGTGCCGGCCTTCGCCCACCTGCAGGCGCTGTCATGGTCGGGGCACGGCGGGAAGGTGTCGCCGCCCTGGAGCACGACGCGCGCGCCGTGAGCGTTTTCGTAGCGGCCCGATTCCGGAACGGTTTGACCCGTCTCGAAAAGCACGCCTCCTCACCTCCAGGTTTATTATGCTTCGGCGAGGGGGTTGTTTATTGTGTCTCTGTAGTTGACCCAGAAAGCCCAAGTGCTTTAACACGTTATTTCGTTGATCAGTGGATTAATACAGTCATCTAAGGTATCGAGAAGATGTTTTTGCGCAACAGGGAGGTGAAGGGGTGGCCGTGGCCAGGGAAGGTTCCGTCCTGGTTGTGGGCGGCGGCGTGGCAGGCCTGCAGGCGAGCCTTGACCTTGCCGAGGGCGGATTTCAGGTTTATCTCGTCGATGAGGCGCCGGCGGTGGGCGGCAAGATGGCCATGCTGGGCCGGGTTTTTCCGACCAACGAGTGTTCGCTCTGCACCCTTTCGCCAAAACTGGCCGCTGTCGCGCACCATCCCGGAATAACCGCCATTACCGGGGCAAGGGTGGCGGCTGTGGAAGGAAAGGCCGGCCGTTTTACGGTGCGCGTCCGGCAGGAGGACAGGGGGGTTGACCTTGACCGCTGTAAGGCCTGCGGCGACTGTGCCGCAGTCTGCCCCGTTGAGGCCCCGGACAGCTTTAATGCCGGCCTGGCCAACCGCAAGGCGATTTACCAGCTCTATCCCCAGGCCTATCCCAAGGGTTACGCCATCGACGCCGCTGTTTGCCTGGAATGCGGGGCCTGCGAAACCGTTTGCCCGTCCGGTGCGATCACCAGGGGGGTCGGTAGGGATATCGAGTTGCGGGTGGGAGCAATCATCCTCAGCCCGGGGCTGGAGCCTTTCGACCCCGGCGGGCTGGCTCATCTCGGCTACGGGCGCTGTAAAAATGTAATGACGAGTCTGGAGTTCGAAAGGGTGCTCAGCATTGGAGGCCCTTCGCAGGGTCGGCTGGTCAGGCCGTCGGACGGTATGGTGCCCCGGCGGATAGCCTGGATCCAGTGCGTCGGGTCGCGGAACCCCGCGATAGGAAGGGGTTATTGTTCCACGGTATGCTGCCTTGGCGCCGTTAAGGCGGCCCTTTCAGCTGGTGAGCAGGTCCAGGGATCCCTTGAGAGGGTGATCCTCCTCCGCGACCTTCGAGGATATGCAAAAGGTCATTACCGGTATATCGAGCGCGCGCGGAGGGCGGGAGTCCGGTTCGTTTATGCCGGGGTAAGCGGGCTGCGCGAGCTCGGTGACGGAAGTGTGGAAGTCCGCTACAGCCTTGAAGACGGAACGGTGGTCAACGAAGTCTTCGACCTGGTTGTCCTCTCGGTGGGTTTGGGGCCGTCGGACAGTGCCCGGCGGCTGGCCGAGATTGCGGGCGTGGAGCTTGACCGGTTTGGATTTTGCAAAACCCAGCCTTTCAGGACGACGGCCGCTTCGAGGCCCGGAATTTTCGCGGCCGGTTCGTTTTCGGGACCGAAGGACATCCCCGATGCCGTAACCTCCGGCAGCGCGGCGGCGGGCGCCGCGGCCGCGCTGCTGTCCGGAAGCCGCGGGAGGCAGAGCCCTGTCGACCCTGCCGCTGAAAGGGACGTGGACGGCCTGCCGCCGCGCGTGGGGGTTTTCGTCTGCCGATGCGGGACGAACATCGGCGGTGTGGTAGACGTTTCCCGCGTCGTCGAGGCCGTTTCCGGTGAACCCGGTGTCGCTCTGGCGAAGGAGGTTAAATACGCCTGCGCGGAGGACAGCCTGGACCTGATGCGGGAAGCGGTCGAGGAGCACGGGCTGAACAGGATCGTGGTTGCCGCCTGCAGTCCGAGGAGCCACAAGCTTGTGTTCGAAGAAACGCTGCGCAAGGCCGGGCTGAACCGTTACCTTTGTGAGATGGCCAACATCCGCGACCAGGTGGCCTGGGTTCACGCCGACGAGCCGGCGGCGGCAACATCCAAGGCTATCAGCCTGGTGCGCGGCGCGATCGCCAGGGCCTGCGGGCTTACAGCGGTCAGGGACCTTTGCGATCCGGTAGTGCCGGTAGCCCTGGTTGTCGGGGGCGGCGCTTCAGGAATGGAGGCGGCGCTTGGCATTGCCGAGCAGGGGTTCGAAGTGCACGTTGTAGAGAGAAGCGGCGAACTCGGGGGCCGCGCGGGGCAAATGGTCGTTACGCCCGGCGGGGACGACGTCACGGAGTTTCTCGAAGATTTGATTAAGAAAATCAAAAGCCATCCGCTGGTACACCTGCATCTTAACAGCAGGGTCAGGACCGTTGACGGGCACGTGGGCAACTTCCGCACGACGCTGGACAGCGGACGCGAGATTCAGCACGGGGTCGCCGTTCTGGCTACGGGTGCCCGGGAGATTGCGTGGCAGGGTTACCTCCACGGAAAGCATCCGGCCGTGATGACCCTGGACAGGCTGGAGGCAGCCGTGGAATGCCCGCCGCACGACACGGTCTTCATCCAGTGCGTGGGGTCGCGGAACGCCGAGCGGCCGTATTGCAGCCGTTCGTGCTGCAGCCGCGCTGTAGCTGCTGCCATCCGGCTGCGGAAACGCCATCCCGGGAACAGGGTGTTTGTGTTATACCGCGACATGAACACCTACGGGCTGGACGAGGAACGTTACCGGCAGGCCCGCGAGCTCGGTGTTGTCTTCATCCGTTACCGTCTTGGGGAGGAACCTGTCGTCGAGGATGCGGGGAGCGGCAGGGTTAAAATCAGGGTTATCGACCACATTCTCGGCGCACCGCTTGAGCTGGAGGCCGGGCGGGTTGTCTTAGCGGTTGCTGCGGAGGCATCGGCGGCCGGGCGGGATATGGCCCGGCTCATGAAAGTCCCCTGCGATGCCGACGGTTTCTTCCTTGAGGCCCAGCATATGTTAAGGCCGGTAGACTTTGCGGCGGCAGGCGTCTTTATGTGCGGGGAGGGCCAGGGGCCGAAACGCCTGGAAGAGAGCGTGCTGCAGGGTCAGGCGGTGGCGGGGCGGGCCGGTGCCATCCTGGCCAAGGGGTTTGTCAGGACCAGGGGTGTCTGGGCGGTTGTCGATGATAAACGTTGTGCGGCCTGCCTGACCTGCGTCCGGTTTTGTCCCTTTAATGTCCCCGTCCTGGCGGGGAACGCCGTGCACATTGAGCCGGTCCAGTGCCAGGGATGCGGGATCTGTATGGCTGAATGCCCCAATGAGGCTATTTCGCTAAACGGTTATAAAAGGGAGCAGCTGACAGTCCTGGTGCGCATCCTGTTAAGCGGGGAGGCGGATCACGATTGCTGTTTGAGCCGAGAATCATAGGCTTTTGCTGCTTTAACTGCGCCTATTCGGCTGCCGATCTGGCCGGCAGTATGCGTCTCGCTTACGCCCCTGCGGTGCGCATCGTCGGCGTTCCGTGTACGGGAGCGGTGGAGGATGCCGTTATCCTGGCCGCTTTCGAAGAGGGGGCTGACGGGGTATTCGTCGCCGGCTGCCTTGAGGGCGAGTGCCATTACCGTTCAGGCAACATTCGGGCACGGCAGCGAGTTCAGAGACTTCGCCGCGCTCTCCAGGAGATGGGCCTGGACGGTGAGCGTTTAGCGATGTATAACCTGTCTGCCGCCATGGGGAGCAGGTTTGCCGAACTTGCCAACGAATTCAGCCGCCGGATTCGCCTGCTCGGGCCTTCGCCGGTGCGAAAGGGCGGTGGCGGTGCGTGATCGTCGCGGAAGCCAAGCCTCTTGAAGAACTCCTCGCATGCCTGGAGGAAAGCAGGCGCGCGCTTATCGTATCCTGTTCGGGGTGTACGGCTGTGTGCCTGACGGGCGGGGCGGCCCAGGCGACGAGCCTGGCCAGCAGGCTTAAGATCGCCAAAAGGATAAACGGGTCCGACCTGGATGTCGAGACGGCTTCTCTCCTAAGGCAGTGCGAGCCTGAACTGCTGCCTGCCATCGCCGACAGGTGCGCAAGGGCTGATGTCCTTATCTCTCTGGCCTGCGGCGTGGGCGTGCAACAGCTGGCGGAGGCCTACCCGGACAAGTGGATCATCCCCGCCCTGAACACGACTTTTGCCGGGAGCTATGCGGGAGAAGGCGTCTGGGAAGAGCGCTGCGGCCTTTGCGGCAATTGCGTTCTTCATCTTACCGGGGGCGTCTGCCCCGTAACGCGCTGCGCCAAAGGCCTCCTGAACGGGCCTTGCGGGGGGCCGGCTGACGGCAGGTGCGAGGTGGACCCGGAGGTGCCGTGCGCCTGGATCCTTATTTACGAGCGCCTGCAGGCGCAGGGTCGCCTGGAGCTTCTCACGCAGGTCCGTCCGGCGAAAGACTGGAGAAGCGCCAGGGACGGCGGGCTGCGGCGTTTTTCCCGGGAGGGGATGTCGCGTGAATAGCGGCGGCCGCCTGGAAAAGGCCCTGGCTGAACGCGAGTTTGCCGTCACGGCCGAGATCGGGCCCCCGCGCAACGCCTCGGGTGAATCCGTCAGGGCCAAGGCGCGGCTGCTGAAGGGCTTCGTGCACGCAGCGAACGTTACCGACTGCCAGTCGGCGGTGGTAAGACTTGCGAGCCTGGCCGCAGCCCTGCACGTCCAGGCGGAGGGTGTGGAAGCCGTCTGGCAGATGACCTGCCGGGACCGGAACCGCATCGCCATGCAGAGCGATCTCCTGGGGGCGGCCAGCCTTGGGATTAAAAACGTCCTTTGCCTTACGGGGGATCACCAGAAGTTCGGCAACCACCCCGCAGCCAAGAACGTCTTCGACCTTGACTCGGTGCAAATGGTGGAAATGGTCCGGCGGATGCGCGACGATGGCCGTTTCGACTGCGGGGACGAGATCAAAGGGCCCCTGCCGCGGTTCCTTATCGGGGCCGTGGAAAACGCCACGGCCGAGCCGACGGCGCTCAGGCTGCTGCGGCTGCGCAAGAAGGTTGCGGCCGGGGCGCAGTTTATCCAGACCCAGGGGGTATTCGACCTAGCCAGGTTTGAGGTTTTCATGCGGGAGGCGGCGGATGCGGGCATCCTGGAAAACTGCCGCCTGCTGGCCGGGGTTATCCCCTTGAAGTCGGCGCGCGCGGCGCGGTTCATGAATGAACGCGTGCCCGGCGTCAGGATACCCGACGAGGTCGTCAGGCGTATGGAGCAAAGCCGGGACCAGGAAGAAGAGGGGATCCGGATCGCCGTGGAGACGGTGGATGCGCTGCGCCGCGTACCGGGAGTGGCGGGCGTGCACCTGATGGCCGTCGCGTGGGAGGAGGCGGTCCCCCGCATAGTATCCGAAGCCGGAATCAAGCCCCTGGGAGACCGTTGAAAAACTGCGCCTGGCTTTGTCAGGCTTGCCCGTCCAGTGCTCACGTACCACCCAGTACGCTCCGCGCTGTCCGGCTTCGCCTTCCGCGCCATGCTTGTTTTGACCGGCCTCTGGCTAACTCTTCAGTAATGATAGCAGCTCAATCACTTAACTTCCATAACCTGAGTCGTGTACCTTTTGCATCGCACCCCTGGAAGAATGAAGCCCTGCCGTCAGACAGGGCTTTTAAAGCTTAAAGGGCTGACGTTAGCCGTTACTCAAGCTTTTGCGAACGCGTTTCCTTAACCGTGGTCTTGCGCAGTTCTTCACCCATGGTTCCGCGCCAGTGCATGAAGAGGATCAGGTCGACCAGACGGTTGGAAAAGCCCCACTCGTTGTCGTACCAGGCCACGACCTTGACGAAGGTGCCTTCGATCACCATCGTCGACAGCCCGTCAACGATGGATGAGTGCGGGTTGCCGATATAGTCGACCGAAACCAGGGGCAGCTCGTTGTAAGCGAGGATTCCCTGGAGATCGCCGGCGGCCCACTGCCGCAAAGTGTCGTTGAGCTCTTCCTTGGTTGTCGGCCTTTCCAGTTCGGCCACCAGGTCGATGACCGAGACGTCCGGCGTGGGCACCCGGAAGGACAGGCCGGTGATCTTCCCTTCCAGTTCCGGGATGGCCAGGCTGACGTTCTTGGCCGCGCCGGTGGTCGTGGGAATGATGGAAAGGTTCGCCGCCCGCGCCCTCCGGAGATCGCGGTGGGGCAGGTCGAGCAGCCGCTGGTCGTTGGTGTACGAATGCGCCGTGGTCATGAAACCGCGCTTGAACCCGTACTTTTCGTGCAGCACCTTAACAATCGGGGCGAGGGCGTTGGTGGTGCAGGACGCCGCCGAGACGATACGGTGTTTCTCGGGATCGTACTTGTCCTCGTTCACGCCCATGACGATGGTGATGTCCTCGTCGGTGGCGGGGGCGGAGATGAGGACCTTTTTCACGCTGCCGCGCAGGTGCTTTACGGCGTCTTTCGCCTTTGTGAACCGCCCGGTGGCCTCGATGACGTATTCGACCCCGTAATTCTCCCAGGGGATGTTGGCGGGGTCCGGCTCGGCAAGCACCATGACCTCCTGGTCATCCACCCAGAAGCTGCGTTCGGCGGCGCGCACGTCGGCGCCGAAGGTGCCGTGCACCGAGTCGTACTTGAGCAGGTGCGCCAAAGTGGCGGCGTTGGTAAGGTCGTTCACCGCCACGACTTCGATGTCGGGGTGGTTGTGTACGATGCGGTAAAAGTTTCGACCAATACGGCCAAATCCGTTTATGCCAACCTTAATGGCCATTGTTACCCTCCTTGACTGATAAATTCCTTTGCTCTCGAGACACGGGTTTCCGGCATCCGGAGTGCGGTATGCTTGAACAGCAGAGACGCGATTCTTTAAACTCAGCAAATTCCTGGTGGCTATTATACCCGCGTACTTTTTAGATATACTGTTGGACAGGGGCATTATGGAAAAATTGTAACAAAGCTGACCAATAGTGTCAAGATTACCCTATATTCACGGGCTTGGCCGGCTGGAGTGAACTGGTTTGAACAGGAATTACGATAAATGGTTTATGACCCGGGTTAAACAGTGCATTAAGCGCTACGATATGATCCCGCCGCAATCCCATGTGGTTGTGGGCGTTTCCGGCGGCAAGGACTCGACGGCCCTGCTCTGGATCATGGCCGAACTGCAGAAAAGATCGCACCTCTCCTTCACCCTGGAGGCGGTGCACTTAAGCCTCGGCTGGGGCCCGGTCGACGTTCAGCCGCTTCTGGATCTCTGCCGGGAGCTGGAGGTGCCCCTGCACGTCAAGGAATCCCCCATAGCCCGCATCATCAAGCAAAAACCGGAACACAATCCCTGCGCGCTCTGTGCCAAACTCCGCGCGGGGGTGCTCAACGATATGGCCGTCTCGCTGGGAGCACAGCGCGTTGCTCTGGGTCACCATCTGGACGACGTTATCGAGACCTACTTTCTGAACCTGATCTTCACGGGCCAGATGAAGACGTTCATGCCCAACACCAAGCTGTCGCGGAAGGGCTTGAACCTGATCCGGCCGCTTGTTTACCTTCCCGAAGAGGTCGTCGTCAGACTGGGACGCCGGCTGGGGCTGCCCGTCCTGCACAATCCCTGTCCCTACAACGGACATACCAAGCGGGAAGAGATGAAGGGCCTGGTGGAAGACATCGTCCGCAGGTATCCCGACTTCAGGGAGATGTTCCTGAGCGCGCTGGAGAACGTGAGCCTGGAAAACCTGTGGAAGCAAAAACGGTAACATTTACATATTTAACGGGTGAGGTAAGGAGCGATCCCCTGAACGGGGTCGTCAAGCAGTTCCGAGAGTTCGTCGCGCACTTCGAGCAGGCGGTTGTAATCCTCGACGGTCAGGAGACCGTCCCGGCTATGTTCGTAATCCTCGATAGCCTTGCTGACGGGCAGGACGCGGTAATGCCTTTTGCCCGCGACGTGATAGGTGTCGACCCATACGGGGGTATAGCTCGCCGAGACGATGGAAGCGGTCCCGTTCGGGTACTTGAGAATCTTCAAGTGCAGGATGATGCCGCTGTCGGAATACCGCCAGCGCTGGTTGGAAATGAAGTTGCCCAGGGAATAAGCCGCAAAGCACCGCTTTTGGACGCCGGAAAGCTCGACGTTGCGCCAGATCATGGGCTGGACGACGTGGGGGTGACACCCGATGACGGCGTCCACGCCGAGTTTGAAGAGTTTGTCCACCCACTCTTTCTGGAAGGCATCCGCATAACGCTGGTATTCCGTGCCGAAATGCACGCAGGCGATGATCAAATCGGGGTTCTCCCGGCGGAGCCTCTCCAGGTCCCGGGTTACCTGCTCGTCGTTCAACAGCCCTACGCAAAACGGACGTTCAGGGGGCAAGGGCAACTCGTTTGTCGTCACCGTGAAGTTCACGAAGCCGAGCCGAACGCCTTTTACCTCGACAACCAAAGGTTTTTCACGTTCCTCGCCCGTGCGGTAGGTCCCGATGTGGGTGAGGCCGTTCCGGTCGAGACAGTCCAGGGTGGCGACCAGCCCGTCATAGCCCATGTCCATACTGTGATTGTTGGCGGTGGTGACGAGATCGACGCCGAGGTTGGCGACGGCCGGGGCGAAGTCGTCAGGCGTGTTGAAAAGGGGATAGCCCTGGTATCCTTTGGCTTTTCCCGCCAGGCGCGTTTCCAGGTTGGCCACGGTATAATCGGCCCCGGTCAGCAAGGGCCTGACCTTATCAAAGAGATTGTCAAACTCGTATCTGCCCGTCGCGGCGTCATAAGTGGAGTTTACCACCGGCAGGTGCATCAGGAGGTCGCCGATGGCCGCCAGTTCTATTTCGACGGGTGCCGTGTTTGCGGCCTGAAGGGCGGGCGGCTCCTGTCCGGAGCTGGCATCCGGCGAAAGCTGCCGGAAGAAATAGAAGGCACAGGCGGCAAGCAGCCCCGCGATGGTAACACACAAGACTTTTCGTGCAATACTCATGTAGCATCATCCTTTACCGGCAGGTTTAGGATTCGAGCCCCGGCCGCACTATTCCTGCCATGAGGCAGGAACGGCCGCCGGGCGGGGAGAAAAGACAGGAATTGAAGTCCAATTTTAGGGCGCGAAAGGATCGCATGGACAAAATGACGGACGTCTACCTGAAATCGCCGCGGACGGTATCGCCTCCGGGCGAGCGCGAGCTTCTTCTGCGGCGCGCGGCGGATGCCGGCAGCCGCGGGGATTGGCGCGAGATGGAACGCGCGTTGAGGACGGCGGTCGAAGTCGACGAGAATTGCCAGGAAGCCTGGTTTGCGTTGGGAATGCTGGTTCTCCAGCGGGGGGACATGGAAGAGGCCTACGATTTCCTCAGCGAGTATGCGGCCCTGGCCGGTCAAACCAGTGAGAACGAGCAGGTCGAGGTCCTGCTTTATTATCTCGAAAACCTTGCCAACCCGGGCGGGGGAATAGGCGAGGAACTGGAGTCGGAGATGGCGGGACAGTTCCTTGATTACTTTACGCTGGGTTGCGGGACGTCCGATCAGCGGCAGGCCATGCTCGGCGGGCGGACCCTGTGGGAGGCCGTGCACACACCATCCGGCCGGAGGTCGGTGCTGACGCTGCTGAGGCGCAAGAACCTGTTCGCGCGCCTCGCTCTGGAACGCCTGTCGTCAAGCCTGGCGATGCTGTAACGGCGGCGCGTAGAAAACGGGGCAGCGTCCTGGAGGGGAGGCATTGATCGGGGTGCCTGATCGTGAGGCCCTTAATTTACCGGATGAGCTTCTTGTCCTGGGAGCGGCCGTCGAGGTCGGGCTTATCCGGCGTCTCAAAACGGGAAAGACCGGCCTTAGTGCGCTTGCCGGGGAACTTGGACTGGACAGGCGGGCTCTCGACGCCGTCCTCAGCTATTTGTCGTCGCAGGGTTACGTGCAACAGTACGGTGACGTATACAGCCTGACGGACGGCGCCCGCGCCATGTTCTTCAATGAAGAAGACCCGGCATACGTCGGGTTCAGCTTCATGCACGCCTATGCGCGCATAGGGACCTGGCTGGCGCTGCCCGCCGTCTTGAAAGGCGGAACCCCGCCTGAGCGGGAGAGAAACGCCAAAAAACTCGGCTATTTCATGGATGCGATGCGCTCCTATGCGCGCGAGGTGTCTCCCCGGGTGGTGTCCCTTCTGCTCGACGGCTTGGCCGGGATGCGGCCCCGGGTGGTCGACCTCGGAGGCGGGCCGCTCAATTACGCCGTGCCGCTTGCCCGGGCGGGGGCGCGGGTGACGGTGGTTGACACGCCGGACGTCTTGGATTTGATGGCCGACAGGGTTCCCAAAGATGCGGACATCGAACTCTGGCCGGGCGACTTCAACGAGCGGCTGCCGGAAGGGCCTTTCGACATCGCGTTCCTGGGCAACGTTTCGCACATTTACAGCGGCGAGGAGAACCGGGAACTCATCGCCGGGGTCGGCCGCATCGTCGTGCCGGGCGGCCGGATAGCGATTCTCGACTACGTGCGCGGGATAAGCCCGCGGGCGGGATACATGGCCGTAAACATGCTTTTAAGCACCCGGGCCGGGGGGACTTACACCCTGGCCGAGTATACGAGCTGGCTGCGCGCGGCTGGTTTCGCCGTACCCGACGTTCACGACATATCGGGCCGGCAGCTCCTGGTGGCGCGTAAACTGTAGCCGGAGTTGTCTTTTTCGGCTATACTGTTGCATAGATTTTAAGGCAAGGGGAATAAATCTTGGAAATTGTCGCCGGCATCGATATCGGGTCGCTTTCCGCCGAAGCGGTCATTATGGGCGCGAAGGAAATCCTGGGTTACAGCATCGTGCCGACGGGAGCGGACAGCCGCAAGGCGGCTGAAACGGCTTTGGAAAAAGCCCTGGCATCGGCCGGGAGAAGCCGGGACGCAATCCGTTTTGTGGTTGCTACCGGGTACGGCCGCGCCAACGTGCCGTTTGCCGATCTCCAGGTGACCGAAATAACCTGCCACGGGCGCGGGGCGGTGTATCTTTTCCCCGGCGCCCGCACGGTGATCGACATCGGGGGCCAGGATTCCAAGGTGATCCGCCTTGACGAGCGCGGGACCGTGGTCGACTTTGTGATGAACGACAAATGCGCCGCCGGAACGGGCCGTTTTCTGGAAGTGATGGCCCGGGCCCTGGAGACCGAAGTCGAGCGTTTGAGCGAGGTTGCCGCCACGGCCGGCCGTCCGGCCACGATCAGCAGCATGTGTACCGTTTTCGCGGAGTCGGAAGTCGTTTCCCTGATCGGCCAGGGTTCTCCGCGGGACGAGATCGCCAGGGGTTTGCTGGAGTCTGTGGCCGAGCGCACGGCGAGCATGGTGCACAGGGTGGGTCTCGTCCCGGAGGTCGTAATGACGGGCGGGGTGGCGAAAAACAGCGGAGTGGTCAGGGCGCTGGCCAAGCGTCTCGGCACGGTTATCCACGTGCCCGACGAGCCCCAGATCGTGGGCGCTCTCGGCGCTGCACTGGTGGCCGCGGCCAGGGCCGGGGGGTCTTAGCAGACCCTCATCCTGCAAAATGCAGCACCACAGACAATGAAAAATGGTTACAGCAGGTCTGTCTGGGTTATCCCCGACGCTCAGTGCTCCGCTTCGACCGTTCTATGAGGTCGTTGAAAAGCTTCGCCTGCCTTTGAGAAGTGTGAGGCGAGAGGTCAAAGGTTACCCAAGTACGCGTCGAGGCCTTGGCCGTAGCGAACGTTGGGGGTATAAGAATGCGCAGTGAGCCGAGGAACCCGGTACTCAACTCAATCTCTCCGAAGAGCTAGCTACAAGCGAAGAATTCGCTTTAACGAGCTCTCAAGTTGAGTGCTGGGCCGAAGCTTTGAGCAAAGTCGCTTTCGGTGATAAACCCAGACCTGCATATCAAGGACCATTTTTCAGGGTAGACCGTTAAAAAACTACACCCGGCTGAAGAACCAGACCACCATTCCCGCGCCGATGACCAGCTTGATTCCGGTGGCCCCCAGGAAGCCCACCAGCGTTCCGATGCCCGCCCTCAGGGCGCGCGACGGGGCGCCGCCCGCTAGGATTTCCCCGGCGACGGCACCCAGAAAAGGTCCCAGGATGATGCCGAAAGGGCCGAAGACAAAGATCCCGGCCAGGACCCCTATGATGCTCCCCCAGACTGCCGCGGACGAACCGCCGTACTTCTTGACTGCCCATACCCCCGCCGCGTAGTCGGCAAGGTAACTGAGGCCCACCGCCACGGCTTGCCCTACGAAGAAAAGGAGACCCAGGTTTTCGAAGCCGGCCAGGAGCCCGTAAACCAACATGCCGGCGAAGATGATCAGGATCCCCGGCAGCACGGGAAAGACGGTGAAGACAAATCCCGCGATGAAGAACAGGACGGCGAGGACCAGGGCAAAGGTGGTCAAGGGTGTCACCCCCTAAGATCCTTGCGATAATACGGGTGGTTACTATCCAAACAGTAATCCTTACAGTAACCCCTCGTCAATAGGAGTATGCGATGCGCGTAGGTTTGTTGACCCTGGAACTGCACTTCGGCGAAGCCGTTTCGCTTAAAGACAAGCGGCGGGTCGTTAAGAGCCTGATGGCCAGGCTGCGGGCGAAGTTCAACGTCGCCGTGGCCGAGGTGGGACAGCAGAATTCGTGGCAGCGCGCCACCCTCGGCGTGGTCACGGTGTCGAACGACACGTCCCACATCGACCGGAGCCTGGCGGCCGTGGTACGCTACGTCGAGGCGGACAGGACGTTTGACCTGATAGGCATCGAGAGTGAAGTAATCTAACCGAAGGCATATTTTGGAACGTCAAGTCTGCGTAAATTTTCTGTCAATAAAGAAGGGTTTTTCCCTGAAGCGGTGAATATTGCATTTTTTATATAGCCTGAGCGGCTTGCCCAGCATCTCGGGCTTTCTTCACCTGGAAGGGATGTTTTTCTTGGCGGCCCAACTGACTATCGACGGCATGTCGTTACATTTCGGGGGCGTCACAGCCTTAAGCATGATTTACCTCGAGGTTGAGAAAGGCCAGATCACCGCCATCATCGGGCCCAACGGGGCGGGAAAAACCAGCCTCGTCAACTGCATCAGCGGGCTTTACCTCCCCAGCGAGGGGTCCATCGTCTTCGAGGGCCGGGACATCACCAGGATGCCTCCGTACGGGAGGGCCGGGCTCGGCATCAGCCGAACCTTCCAGAACATCGAGCTTTTCAAACACATGACCGTCCTGGAAAACCTTATGCTCGGCCGGCATATCCATATTTCCTACGGGCTCCTGTCCGGCGGCATTTTCTGGGGGCGCGCGCGTCGCGAGGAAGCGCGGCACCGCAGGCGTGTCGAAGAAATCATTGATTTTTTGGAGATCGAACACGTCCGCTCCAAGCCGGTCGGGACGCTGGCATACGGCCTCCAGAAGAGAGTGGAGCTGGGGCGGGCCCTGACCGTAGAGCCCCGACTGTTGCTTCTTGACGAACCCATGGCCGGGATGAATGTCGAGGAAAAAGAGGATATGGCCCGCTTCATCCTTGACATCTCCGAAGAATGGGGCACGACGATGATCCTCATCGAGCACGACATGGGGGTTGTCATGGATATTTCCGACCATATCGCCGTTCTCGATTTCGGGCGCAAGATCGCCGACGGCACGCCCGACGAGATTCAACGCAATCCCCTGGTTATAAGGGCCTACCTGGGCCAGCAGTAGGCCGACGATAAGGAAAAGGTGTTTGCTATGGATCGGGACACCATCCCTAAACTTCTGCTGCAAAATGCCAGACAATATGGCAAAAAGACCGCCCTGCGGGAGAAGGACTTCGGTATCTGGCAGAGCGTAAGCTGGGAAGGATACCTTGAAGAAGTACGCCTCTTCGCTCTCGGCCTGGCCGCCCTGGGTTTCGGGCGCGGCGACAAGCTGGCCGTTATCGGCGACAACCGGCCGGAGTGGATATACGCCGAGCTGGCCGCCCAGTCCCTGGGCGGGGTGGGCGTGGGGGTTTACCAGGACAGTCTGCCTAATGAAATCGCCTACGTTATCGATCATTCCGACGCCAGGCTGATCGTGGTGGAGGACCAGGAACAGGTCGACAAAATGCTCGAGATCAGGGACTCGATGCCTAAGGTTGAGCGGGTCGTCTACTACGATCCGAAGGGCCTGAGGAATTACCAGGACGAACTGCTCCTTTCCTTTACCGCCGTTCAGGAATTGGGGCGGGAATTCGGCCGGTCGCACGACGGCTATTTCGAGCGGGAGGTTGAAAAAGGCCGGGGGCAGGATGTCGCCGTAATCGCCTATACATCGGGCACCACGGGGCAGGCGAAAGGCGCGATGCTGACGCACGCCAACCTCCTCGGCATGGCCAAGAACCTGGCCGAGGTCGACCCCCTGGACGCCAGTGATGAATTCCTTTCTTTTCTGCCGCTGGCCTGGGTCGGGGAGCAGATGATGTCTTTAGCTCTGGCCCTGTGGGTCGGGATGACCGTGAACTTCCCCGAAGAGCCGGAAACAGTTCAGCAGAACCTGAAAGAAATCGGCCCCCACGTGGTTTTTTCCCCGCCGCGGATCTGGGAGGACATGGTCTCCCGGGTGCAGGTCAAAATCGATGATGCCAGCTGGTTCAAGCGTTTTGTTTACCACAGGCTGATGCCGGTCGGGTACCGGATGGCCGACTGCCGTTTCAACAGGAAGAAACCGTCGGTCGCCCTCAGGCTCTCGTATTTCCTGGCCGATTTGGTCCTTTTCAGCGCCATCCGGGACCACCTCGGCCTCGTCCGGTTGAAACGGGCTTATACCGGCGGCGCCGCGCTCGGTCCCGACGTATTTCGCTTCTACCACGCCCTGGGTGTCAACCTCAAACAGATCTACGGCCAGACTGAAATCGCCGGAATCTCGGTCCTGCACCGGGATGACGGGATTAAGTTCCACACGGTCGGTGTTCCCCTTCCCGAGACCGAGATCAGAATCGGCGAGGACGGAGAGATCCTTTCGCGGAGCCCGAGCGTCTTCGTGGGTTATTACAAGAACGAGGAGGCGACGGCCGGCGCTCTCAAGGACGGCTGGTTGCACTCCGGTGATGCCGGTTACCTCGACGAGGACGGGCACCTCGTGGTCATCGACCGCATCAAGGACGTCATGAAGCTGGCGGACGGGACGATCTTTTCTCCCCAGTTCATCGAAAACAAGCTCAAGTTCAGCCCGTTCGTCAAGGAAGCCGTCGTTATCGGCCGCGACCGGCCCTATGTCGTGGCGATGATCAATATCGACATGGCCAACGTGGGCAAATGGGCGGAACGGAAGCAGATCGCCTACACCACTTACGTCGACCTGGCCACCAAGCCCGAGGTTCTTCAACTGATCAACGAAAACGTCCGGGCCGTCAACAATGACCTGCCCGCTGCCGTCAGGATCAGGCGCTTCGTCATCCTGCACAAGGAACTGGATGCGGACGACGAGGAACTGACAAGAACCCGCAAGGTGCGCCGAGGGTTCATCGCCGAAAAATACAGAAGCCTGGTCGATGCCCTCTACAGCAGCCAAGAAGAGATCGAAGTGGAGACCGAGGTTAAGTACCGTGACGGACGCCAGGCGGTGATCAGGACGACCCTCACCGTAGGGGAGCCGGAAGCAATGGGGGTGAAGAACAAATGACCGACTTCCTGCAGTTGATTGTCAGCGGTCTTGTGGTCGGGAGCGTTTATGCCCTCGTCGCGCTTGGCTTTGTTTTAATCTATAAATCCAGTGACGTGATCAACTTCGCCCAGGGGGAGTTTCTGCTCATCGGGGCGTACGTGGCCCTGTCCCTGGTGGCTGTCTACCACGTGCCGCTCCTGCCGGCGATTATCCTGACCCTCCTGGTGTGCATCCTCGTCGGTGTCATCGTGGAGCGGCTGGTCCTGCGGCCTTTTATCGGTGAACCGATCATTTCGGTGATTATGGCCACAATCGGGCTGTCCGCCCTAATGCACGGCATCATCCAGGTCATCTGGGGAACCGACACGCGGGTCTTTCCGCCCCTCTTTCCGGCCGAGCCCGTGCAGCTCGGGGACGTCGTCGTACCCCAGGTTTACCTGTGTTCCCTTGTGCTGGCGGTTGTCCTGTTGGGCATCTTCGGTGCCTTCTTCAAGTATTCCAGCACGGGGATCGTGATGCGCGCCGTTGCCGACGACCAGCCGGCGGCCCTTTCGATGGGGATCAGCGTCAAGCGCGTTTTTGCCATCACGTGGGCCATCGCCGCCGTGGTGGCGGGCATCGGAGGTATCCTGCTGGGGAACATCAACGGCGTCAACCCGTCGCTGTCCCATATCGGATTGAAGGTCCTTCCGGTCGCCATCCTCGGCGGGCTGGACAGCATCCCCGGCGCCATCATCGGCGGCTTTGCCATCGGGCTTATCGAAAGCCTGGCCGGCGGCTACCTTGACCCCGTTTTCGGCGGCGGGGTCAAAGAAGTCGTCCCGTTTGTCGTACTGGTTATCGTTTTGATGATCAGGCCTTACGGTTTGTTCGGCAAGCAGATCATCGAAAGGGTGTAGCCATATGCGTCCGAGAAACCCGTTTGTCATGGACTGCGGTGTCTTTACCACCAGTTATTACGACGACATGGCCGTTCTCTTCGCGCCGGCAGCCAAGCTCAAGGTGCTGGCCATTCTTGCCGCTTTGGCGGCGCTTCCGTTACTGGTCAGCCCGTATTACGTCGGCGTGGCTAACCTGGTGGGCATCGCCGTCATCGGCGCTGTGGGTCTGAACATCCTTACCGGATTTACCGGGCAGATTTCTATCGGCCAGGGCGCTTTTATGGGTGTCGGTGCTTACACGGCGGGAATATTGACGGTGAAACTGGGCCTTTCTTTCTGGGTCGCCCTTCCCGCGGCGGGGATTCTGGCCGCGCTCGTCGGGGCGGTTTTCGGCATTCCTTCGCTGCGCCTCAAGGGGCTCTACCTGGCCATCGCCACTCTGGCGGCCCAGGTCATCATTGAGTTTGTCATCGTCCACTGGACCTCGCTGACCAACGGCACCGACGGGATCGTCCTCAAGCGGCCCAGCCTGTTCGGCCACCCGCTGGACAGCGACGTGTCTTTTTACTACCTGATCCTGCTCCTTTCCGTAGCTGCCGTCGTTTTCGCGACAAACATCTTCAGGACCAAAGTCGGCCGGGCCTTTATGGCGATAAGGGACCGCGACCTGGCCGCGGCGGCCATGGGGATCAACCTTTTTGAGTACAAGGTAAAGGCCTTTGCCTTGAGTTCTTTTTACGCCGGGATCTCCGGCGCCCTGTGGGCCTGCTACATGCAGACGATCAGCCCGGAGCAGTTCACCATCTCCATCTCCATCCTGTACCTGGCGATGATCATTATCGGCGGTTTGGGAAGCATTATGGGATCGATCTACGGGGCCTGCTTCATGACTCTTTTGCCGATTGTCCTGCGTGATGGCGTAATGCCTTTATTCCCCAACATCGGCAACGCCCTCCTTGCGCTCCAGGAAGCGCTTTTCGGCTTGATCATCATCCTTTTTCTGATCTTCGAGCCCGAGGGACTTGCCAAACTGTGGAAAAACATCAAGGACTACTTCAAGCTGTGGCCGTTTTCGTACTAACCCCGTGAAGGTAATTTCTCACGCCGTTTGGTTGAAGGGAGGGGATGGCCTTCCTTACGGAGTTTGACACAACCCGTTCATTCAGAGACAAAAAAAAGCTGTGGAGGTGTGCTTTTGGTGCGTAAACGTATATTGTTTGTTGCGGCGGCGGCGTTGATTGCCCTGCTGGTTGTGACACTCCTCGCGGGCTGCGGGGGAGACGGGGGCAAAGAGCCTAAGGGCGAAGCCACTAAGACGGTGAAGCTTGGCGGGATTATCGACCTGACCGGTCCCACGGGTGACGTCGGAGCCCCTTACGCCGACGGTGTCAAGGCCTACATCGACTATTACAACGCTAAGGGATTGGGCCCCAAAATCGATTACAACTGTATCGATTATGCCTACCAGATTCCGCGCGCTAAGGAAGCCTACGACAAGCTGGTCAAGCAGAACCAGGTTATCGGCATCCTGGGCTGGGGAACGGGCGACACCGACGCCCTGAAGGAGTTTATCGCCCGCGACAAGGTCCCGTACGTTTCGGGGTCGTATTCCGAAAGCCTGACAGACATCAGCAAGTGCCCCTATAACTTCCTGATTGCTGCGAGTTACTCTGATCAGGCCAGAATCGCCTTGAAGTGGGCCAAGGACAACTGGAAGGGCAGCGAGGCGCCCAAAGTGGCTTTCATATTCAACGACACCGCTTTCGGACGCTCCCCCATCGAGGACGCCAAGAAGTATGCGCAGGAAATCGGGTTCAAGGTTGTAGGCGATGAGATCATCGACCTTAAGGCTCTCGACGCTACGAGCCAGATGCTGGACCTGAAGAACAAGGGCGCTGACTTTGCGATCATCCAGGGAACGTCCAACCTGGCGGCCACGACCCTCAAGGACGCCAAGAAGCTGGGAGTTAAGACGCAGTTCATCGGGTTAAACTGGGCTGCCGACGAGAAGGTCATCAAGCTGGCCGGAGATGCGGCTGAAGGTTACGTGGGCGTGATCCCCTTTGCCTTCCCGTACGACGATGCCGCTGGATTGGCTGAAATCAAGGACTACCTTGAGGGCCAGGGCAAGAAAATGGAGGACATCAACCAGAAGTTCGTGCAGGGCTGGGTATCGGCCAAGATTATGCTTGAAGGCGTGAAGAGGGCCGGGGACAACCCGACCGGCGAATCCCTGAAGGCTGCTCTCGAAACCCTCGCTGCTTTCGATACGCAGGGCCTTTCCGCTCCGGTAACTTTCAAGGCCGACAGCCACAGGGGCTCCGAACAGGTGCGGCTCGCCAAGGTGGAGGGCGGCAAATTCGTCTACCTTACCGACTGGATCGGCTATAAGTAAGGGTACAGAAAGGGACTGTGAACGGTGGCGGGGCGGACTGCCCCGCCACAAACGTATTTTGCAGGATACGTATGGCTTGATATTGAATCCTTGTGTGAGAGGTTTGAAGGCTTTGGCATGTTTGCCGGGCGATCACCGGTCTTTTTGGAGGTGGTCTCGGAGTGCTGGTGCTGAACAACGTGGAGGTTGTATATGATCACGTCATTCTCGTGCTCAAGGGGATGTCCCTGACCGTGCCCGAAGGCAGGATCGTGGCCCTTCTGGGGAGCAACGGCGCGGGCAAGACTTCGACGCTGAAAGCGGTGTCTGGCCTTCTCAAATCCGAGAATGGCGAGGTCACCGACGGGACCATCGAGTTCCTCGGCGAGCCGATCAGCGGTCTGGACGCCGAGGCCATTGTCCGCCGGGGCATCTTCCAGGTGATGGAGGGCAGGCACGTCTTCGAGCACCTCACCGTGGAGGAGAACCTTATCGCGGGAGCTTATACCCGGCGCGACAGGGGACGCGTGAGGGCCGACATCGAAAAGGTCTACGGCTATTTCCCCCGGTTGAAGGACCTCCGGCAGCGCACGGCGGGGTACCTTTCGGGCGGGGAGCAGCAGATGCTCGCCATCGGCAGGGCCCTGATGGGCAAACCGAAACTCATGCTCCTTGACGAGCCCTCGCTGGGGCTGGCTCCGCTTCTGGTGCAGGAAATCTTCCGGATCATCAAGCAGATCAACGAGGTCGAAGGAACGACGATCCTCGTGGTGGAGCAGAACGCCAGAGTGGCGCTGTCGATAGCGGACTACGGCTACATCATGGAGAACGGGCGGATTGTGCTCGAGGGGGAGGTCGACCGCCTGATCGACAACGAGGACGTGCAGGAGTTCTACCTCGGGCTGTCCGAGGTCGGAAAAAAGAAGAGTTACCGCGACGTCAAGCACTATAAACGGCGGAAGAGGTGGCTTTCGTAAATGGACTTTGCCGGCTTCATCGATGCGGCTTTCAAAGGTTCCCCGGCCTTGCGGGCGAAGTTTGCGGAGGCGGGAGCGGGGCCTGCCGAGGTGCGCACCCCGGAGGACCTCGTCAAGCTCCCCGTAACCCGCAAGAGCGAGCTAGCGGCGCGGCAAAAGGAGGACGTCCCGTTCGGCGGCTTCCTGACCGTGCCTGTTAAGACGCTGCAGCGCGTTTTCGTTTCGCCCGGCCCGATATACGACCCCCAGGGACCGGGAGAGGATTACTGGGGATGGCAGGAGGCTTTGGCCGCGGCCGGGTTCGGGCCGGGGGATGTCGTACAGAACACCTTTTCTTACCACCTGACCCCTGCCGGGATGATGTTCGACGGGGCTTTGCGCGCCCGGGGCTGCGTCGTCGTTCCCGCCGGCGTGGGTAACAGCGAGCTGCAGCTCCAGGTCATGCGCGACCTGGGGGTCACCGGCTACATCGGGGTGCCGAGTTTCCTCTACGTGCTGCTGAAAAAAGCCGACGAACTGGGGCTAACGTGCCCCGGGGACCTCAAGCTGCAAAAGGCCTGGGTCGCCGCCGAAAAACTCTCCGAGAATTTGCGGGCGCTTCTCGCCGAGCGTTACGGGATCGCCGTCTTCCAGGGCTACGGCACGGCCGACACGGGCTGTGTCGCTTACGAGTGCGAAATGCGCAAAGGTTTTCACGTCGCCTCCAGGGCCGTTCTGGAAATTGTCGACCCGGAGATCGGACAGCCGGTACCCGATGGAGAGGCGGGCGAGGTCGTGGTCACCATCCTCGACCCTGTTTATCCCCTGGTGCGCTTTGGTACCGGCGACCTCGGGATCGCCGCCGCCGGGAGCTGTCCCTGCGGCCGGGCGGGCAAAAGGCTGCTTGGCATTTACGGCCGGACGTCGGACGGGGTCAAGGTGCGGGGTCTTTTCATATACCCGCACCAGGTCGCCGAATTGCAGGCGCGCCTCCGGAACGTCGGACCGTGCCGGGCGGTTGTCACCCAGACCGACTTCCGGGACCGCCTGACGCTGCAAATCGAAACGCCTGACGCGGCGAGGGTCCCGGACTTGAAGGACCGGGCCCGGGCGCTGGCGAAGGAACTGCTGCGCCTGACCGTGGAGGTTGAAACGGTCCGTCCCGGGACCCTGAGCGGCAGTGATAAGCTGATCGTCGACGAAAGGTCCTGGAAATAATACATAGGGCCATAGATGCGTGTATGACTGAAGGGGTGACGGGATGTGCACATTGATTACCACGTCCACCCTGACTTTTCCATTGACGCCTGTCCAAACAGCATAGACGATTACTGTCGCCAGGCGGTATCCATCGGCCTGGCTGAAATTTGTTTTACGCCGCATTTCGAGGCTGACCCCCTAAGGCGACGCGTGGACTGGTACGTGCGGCTGGGCGGTTTAAGGCACCCCATGGACGACTGGTCGTGGCTTGACGCTTACTTTCGCCAGATCGAGGACGCCCGGCGCCGGTATGGAAGCCGGCTCACCGTGCTGGCCGGGGTTGAAATCGGTTACGACTACGGCCTGGAGGAGATCATCAACCGGCTGATCCAGACCTATCCCTTTGACTTCGTCCTGGGCGCGGTCCACTGTCTGGAGCACGTTGCCATTTCCTCGAGCGAGGAGGCGGGAAAGTTTTTCTCCCGCCATTCGCCGCAGGCGGCGGCGGCAGCCTACTTTCAGCGTTTGGTGGAGGCGGTGCGCACGGGCTTCTTCGATGCCGTAGCCCACGTCGACATCTATAAAAGGCACGGCCGTAGGTATTACGGCGGCCTGGTGGACCTCATGCACAGGGAATGGGCGGAAGAACTGTTCCGGGAGGCGGCGCGCCGGAGAATGGCCGTTGAAATCAACACCTCGCCCTGGCGGGCCGGCGAGGAGCACTGCCACCCGAGCCTGGACCTGCTGGCATCAGCCCGCGAGCAGGGAGTTGCTTACTGTACCCTGGGGTCGGACGCGCACAAACTGGACGATCTCGGATTCGGGATAGACAGAGCGAAAGATTTAACAGGTGCTTGGAAGATTTCGATAGCTACTTTCAAGGGACGGCAGGTCAGGGTGTTGGACAAACCTTCCCCCGAGTCGTAGAATAGACGGCAAGGGAGGCGAGGGAATGTCTGGGCAGAATACCAGGCCTATCCGCAAATATCGTGAAGGAAACATTACTTCCGCATTCTCTACCGACCTGCTGCTCCAGGGAATGACCTGTGTACCCAGCATGTTGCTGCGCTATTACAAGCGGATGGGGCTCACCGACACCGAAATGATGCTCCTGGTGCACATTATCCGCCTCCACAGCGAAGAAAAGAATTACACCCCTTCAGCGGAAGAACTGGGGCAGCTGATGGCCGGAGGCAAAGAGCAGGTCGAGCGCGATTTGGCCAGCCTTTCCGAGAAGGGCATGCTCGGGGTTACCGAGTACTACCTTACCGAGCACAAACCCGTTGTCCTGGGTTTTGACCTTGAACCGTTGTATGAGAAGCTTTCCGAACTCTGGGCCCGGAAGAAGGTCCGGGAGCTTGAAGAGCTGAAAGCGGTGCTTGAGTCGAACGGGGCGGGGGAAGACAGGGACTTCGGACGCCTTTGCGGCGAGTTCGCGGAGGAGTTCGGCCGGCCGCTTTCGCCGATAGAGGCTGAGCAGATCGAACACTGGTTGGGGCAGTTCAACGCCGACATCATCCGCGAGGCGTTGCGCCGGGCCGTGCTCATGGGCAAACACAACTTCAAGTATATCGACCGTATTTTGCTGGAATGGGGCAAGAACAACCTCAGGACCGTTGAAGAGGTGGCACGGTATGAGGACGGCTTCCAGAAGCGCAAGCAGAAGAAAGCCACGGCGGCCCGTACCGAACCGAGATCTAAGGAATTGGCCGTTCTGAAAAGCCTTTACTTCTGAGACGGATCATAAACAGCGATTGGTTTCGCCGGGCTGTACCCCCGGCGAGCCTGTTTTCAGAAGGACTTGCTGTGCGGAGGCCTGATCGTGACGCCGGAGTGCAAGATATGTGAGGACCGGGGCATCATTTTCGACGGGAAAGAGGCCAAGCCCTGTGACTGCGTTCGGGAGAGAAACCTTCGCCGCCGGGTTGAGAAAGCAAACCTGCCCCCCAGGTTGCGCGGACATACCTTCGACCGGTTCAGCCTGCGCTATTATTCCAAAATAATAAGGGACGACAGGGGACGCTCGGCTTTTGACCATGCGGCTGACGCTGTTCGGCACGCCAAGGAGTTTGTAGAGGCCTATCTCGTCGGAGAAAGCCGCGAAGGACTTATGTTTTGCGGCGACGTCGGAGCGGGCAAAACCTTTCTGGCCAGTTGTATCGCCAACGCTGTCCTCGAACGGGGCGGAGAGGTTTTATTTCTCGTCGTCCCGGACTTTTTGGATCAAATTCGCGCCACGTACGACGGAAGGGACGAGGTCACTGAGCGGGACCTTATCGAATGCGCCAAAAACGTGCCGTTGCTTATACTGGATGACCTCGGCGCGCACATGTACACGGAGTGGGCGCGCCAGAAAATATATTCTTTACTGAACCACCGCCTGAACTATGAGTTGCCCGTCATCGTCACCACCAACCTGGATCTGGAGGGATTCGCGCAGCACCTTGGATGGCGCACAGCGTCACGGCTGTTCGAGATGTGCCGCATCTACAGGCTCATGCGCGAGATGGACATCCGCATCCGAAAGAAAAGAGACGCATTGGGGGATTAAGGTACCGGGTTTCTTGAGGCAGGCATATGATACCGGCCCATCAACGGAGCGCTTTAAAAGCGGCTCCGTTTTTTATTCAGCTAACGAATAAAATTCAGCCTTTTGGGATAATATCCCAGTATAAGAAGTCTCTAGGATGATGAAAATATCTTCCTGGAAAGGAGGGCAATATGAGGCGCTTCGTTATTGCCGTGCTTTTTGCGGCTGTATTGGCGTTTTGCTGGCAGTCAACGGCTTCGGCAACCGGCGCCGAACACACTTACTATACCATTCGCGAGGGCGATACGCTTTACGAAATAAGCAGGCAATTCAACACTTCTGTCGCCTTGCTGCAGGTTGTGAATGGTATCGAGGGCGACCTGATCTATCCGGGGCAGGTCCTCAAGGTGCCGGTGGGCGGGACGGACGAGGGGTATCGTATCCGTTTTTCGCAAGAAGACGTGATGCTGCTGGCGCGGGCTATCCATGCCGAAGCCAGAGGGGAATCCTTCAGCGGGAAGGTCGCCGTCGGCGCGGTGATCCTCAACCGCATCAACAGCCCGTTCTTCCCCAAGAGCCTTGCGGACGTCATTTTTGAGAAGACCGATGACGTTTACCAGTTTTCGCCGGTTGCTGACGGGTCCATCAATCTGACCCCCGACGAGGAGTCCATACAGGCGGCCATCGCGGCTTTGAAGGGCGAAGATCCCACGAACGGGGCGCTGTTCTTCTACAACCCGGACACCGCGAGCGACAAGTGGATCAGGACCCTGCCGGTGCTGACCAGGATCGGCAACCACGTCTTCGCCACGAAGACGTAAGAAGAACCGAATACTGAGGCGCCTCAACCGAGGCGCCTTATTTTTTTGCCAAAAAAAGGGGAACGGAAGCTAACGGCGAAATGCTATAAAAGAATTGCGGTAAGAGCAGGCTAGTTGATGGAGGCTGCTCGTCTTGGCACGGTTCCCTTCTTTTTCGCTTGCTAGAATATACAAGAGGTGACGCGATTGGCTGATCTGTCGGCCCTCTTTAAGCCCCGGTCCGTAGCCGTTATCGGTGCGTCCAAAGCCAGAGAAAAAATCGGCAACATCATCTTCCGCAACATCATCGGGAGCGGCTACCAAGGGAGCATTTTTCCGATCAATCCTAAGGAAACCGAGATAGAGGGTTACCGGGCGTACCCTGCGATCGGCGACGTTCCTGAAACGGTGGACCTAGCCGTCATCTCTCTTCCGGCCGAACGCGTATTGCCCGTGGTCGAAGCTTGCGGGCAAGCGGAAGTCAAGCACCTCATCGTCATCAGCGCCGGCTTTAAGGAAGTCGGCCACGAGGGCCTGGAAAGAGAGAAGGAAATAGTGAGCATCGCCCGGCGTTACGGGATGCGCATTGTCGGTCCGAACTGCGTGGGCGTCATGGATACCCACACCCCCCTGAACGCCTCCTTCGCCGCCGGGTTTCCCAGGAAGGGAAGCATCGCTTTCATCTCGCAGAGCGGGGCTATGCTGGTGGCCATCCTGGACTGGAGCCTGGCGACGGGCCTTGGGTTTTCACAGTTTATCAGCCTGGGCAACAAGGGCGACTTGACGGAAACCGAATTCATCGCCATGGCGGCGGACGATCCCAACACCAGGGTGATCTTGTGCTACATCGAGGACGTTGCCGGCGGCCGGGAGTTCCTGGACGTCTGCAGTCGCGTCAGCAGGAAGAAACCCATCGTCATCCTGAAGTCCGGGGCCAGCCAGGCGGGTGCCCGGGCCGCGTCGTCCCATACCGGCGCGCTGGCCGGCTCGGATCTCGCTTACGATACGGCTTTTCGCCAGGCGGGCGTCATCCGTGCCCGGAGCATGAGCGAGCTGTTCGATTTGGCCACCGCGTTCGCGACCCAGCCCATACCCAAAAGCAAAAAGGTGGCCATCGTGACCAACGCCGGCGGGCCGGGTATCGTGGCCACCGACCGCGTTGAGCAGGCGGGACTGGAGATGGCCCGCTTCAGCAAGAAAACACTGGAGGCCTTGCGGGCCGAACTGCCCAGGGAGGCCAATATCTACAACCCTGTCGACGTGCTGGGGGACGCGCGGGCGGACCGGTACCGCTTCGCGCTGGAGAAGGTCGTCGAGGACAGGTACGCCGGGAGCACCGTCGTACTGGTTTGTCCCACGGCCACGGCCGAACCGGTAGAGACGGCGAAGGCCATCCTCGACGTCCGGCAGGCCAATCCCGATAAGCCCCTTTTCGCCGTCTACATGGGCGGGGAATCCCTGGAAGAAGGCTGCAGGCTTTTGTCGAACAGCGGTATTCCCTGCTATACGTTTCCGGAGGTGGCCATTGGGGCCGTAAAAGGCCTGGCGCGTTACGCCGAGATCCGGTCCGCGCCGAAGGCCTTGGGCCCCCCGGTTTTTGAAGGGGTGAATCCGCAACGGGTACGGGATGTTTTTACAGCGGTCAGGGCCGACAACCGCGTCGTTTTGCTGGGCAGCGAGGCCGCCGAGGTCGTCCGGGCTTACGGGGTCCCCGCCGCGGCTACGAAGCTGGTCACGCGGGCTGAGGACGCCGTCCGGGCCGCGGAGGAGATCGGGTACCCCGTCGTGCTCAAAGTGGCATCGCCGAAAATAATCCACAAGACCGATATCGGCGGCGTCCGCATCGGCTTAAAGAACGCCGAGGAGGTAACCGACGGCTTCTGGGAAATCATGACGAACGTGCAGCGGGCGCTGCCCAACGTCGTCGTGCACGGCATCGAGGTACAGCAGATGGCGCCGAAAGGCCGCGAAATAATTATCGGGATGACGCGGGACATCACCTTCGGGCCCATGATCGGCTTTGGGCTCGGGGGGATTTACGTTAACCTGCTGAAGGACGTTGCTTTCCGGCTGGTTTACGGGCTGGACAGGCACGAGATTGAGAAAATGATTGCCGAGACCAAGGCTTTTACACTGCTGCGGGGGTATCGCGGGGAGGAACCCGCCGACATCGGCGCCCTGGCCGAGATCGTGGCCAGGGTGGCAAGGCTGGTTACCGATTTCCCGGCGATCACCGAGATGGATATCAACCCGGTCTTCGCCTATTCCAAGGGAGCGACTGCCCTTGATGTCAAAATAACAATTTCGTGAGGTGCGTGGAAGGTGAAAAGCCTGTTTCTCGTCGGACCGCCCGGGAGCGGCAAGACGGCCCTCGCTCTGGGCCTGGCGCTGAAGTTTCGCAAGGAAGGGAAATACGCGGGTTACTTTAAGCCCATCGGCTACGTGCAGAGCGCGGGGGCGAAGAGCGACGCGGACGGAGTGCTGATGGAGCAGGTCCTGGGCCTGAAAGAGGGGATCGAGGTCGTCGTTCCCCAGACGCTCAGCAACTTTTACCTGCTCGCCAGGGACGACGCCGAAGCCATCCGGAAAAGGATCCTGGAAGCCTATAAGATGCTGGTGTCGGTTTACGACCCGGTGATCATCGACGGGGCCAGCCTGCCGTGGGCGGCGGCGAGCTACGGGCTGGATTCGATCAGCCTTGCAGGGGAAATCGGGGCGGAAGTGCTCTGCACGAGCAACGTGCAGCACGACTACGACTTTGACGAGGCCCTCTTCCTGATGCGCTACGCTGCGGCCAACGGCGTCGGCGTGGCCGGCTGCGTCTTCAATAAGGTCCAGCGCCCGCTGCTGGCCAAGGCCGAGGGCGTCTATGCGAACATCCTGAAGGCGTCGGGGTTCCGTTACCTCGGTGCCGTCCCCAGGCGCCCCGAAATCCACGCCCCCACGGTCGCCGAGTTTTACGAGGTGCTGGGCGGCGAGATCTTAACCGGCCAGCAAAACCTGAACCTGCTGGTGGAAGACGTCCTGATCGGGGCCATGACCATCGAAAGCGCCCTGGACGCGCTACGCCGCTCCTTGAATAAAGCGGTGATCATCGGCGGGGACAGGGCGGACTACGCGCTGTCGGCGCTGGAGACGAGTACCTCGGTGCTGATCCTGACCGGAGGGCTTTACCCCAGCATCAGCGTGATCACCAAGGCCGCCGAAAAAGGCGTGCCTGTCATTCTCGTATACTACGACACCTATACCACCATCGAGAAAATCTCGGAGGTGGCCCGGCGGATCCGCCCCGGCGACGAGAAGGCCATCAGGCTGGCCGTCGAAAACATCGAACAGTTCTGCAACTGGAAACTGATTCTTGAAGCGCTGGCGGGTTAAAAAAGGTGCCCGCCGTGGCAACTGTCAGTTGACAGTTGCCAAAGCCTTGCGGACGGGCTGTCCCGGAACCAAGCATCCCATCTCGTATACGGTGGGATGTTTTTGTTTTGTACAAGTGGTTATATTGCTTGCCCCCTCTCATATATATATAGTGTTACTGTCATGCTTTGGAAAAAACTTCATCCCATAGGGATCATCCCGGGGGTGGTGAGTAGAAAGGTTTATGCTTTGGTTTTTGGGCGCACGATTTCTCTAAATTAAAGGGGGGAAAAGCTTCTCATGGATAGGCTTGATATCTTTCGGGATATGGCCGAAAGAACCGGTGGTGACATCTATATCGGCGTTGTCGGCGGCGTGCGCACCGGGAAATCTACCTTTATTAAACGCTTTATGGAGCTGTTCGTTGTCCCCAACATCAAGAACGTCTATGACAAGGACCGGGCACGGGATGAACTACCGCAGAGCGGGTCCGGCCGGACGATTATGACGACGGAACCCAAGTTTGTGCCGAGTGAGGCCGTCGAGATCGTTATCGGCCAGAATTTAAAGCTGAGGGTGCGGATGGTCGACAACGTCGGCTACCGGGTCGAGGGCGCGCTGGGGTACGAAGAGGAAGACGGCGTGCCGCGGATGGTCAACACGCCGTGGTTCGAGGAACCGATTCCCTTCCAGGAAGCGGCGGAGATCGGCACGCGGAAGGTGATCACCGAGCACTCCACGATCGGCATCGTGATGACCACTGACGGAACCATCACCGACATCCCGCGGCAAAACTACGTCGAGGCTGAGGAAAGGGTCATCGAGGAGATGAAGGACATGAAGAAACCCTTCATCGTCGTCCTCAACACCATCAAGCCTCGCGCGACCGAAACCGAGGCGCTGGTTGACGAACTGACCGACAAGTACGCCGTGCCCGTGCTTCCCATGAACGTCGCCGAGCTAAGCCAGGACGATGTCCTCGCCATTATGGAAGAACTCCTCTACGAATTTCCGGTTTCCAAGGTCGAGATCAAGATTCCGGCGTGGGTCCGCGAGCTGGACGCCAAGCACTGGCTTCGCGACCGGTTCGAGCAGGCGGTCCGGGATACCGTCCGGGGCGTGCAGCGTATCCGCGACATCAGCCGGGTGACCGCCAAGCTGAGCGAATACGATTTCGTGGAAGAAGTGCGCGTCACGGAGATGGACCTCGGCGTCGGGTCGGCGGAGATCGAGATCCGGGCCAAGAGCAAGCTTTTCTACGACGTGATCAGCGAACAGACCGGCTTCGCGGTGTCCGGGGACCACGACGTCTTTCGCCTGATGCTCCAGCTGGCCGTGGCGAAACGGGAATACGACAAAGTGGCGCAGGCCTTGCAGGATGTCAAGGAAACCGGTTACGGCATGGTTACTCCGCACCTTAACGAGATGAACCTGGAGGACCCCGAGCTGATCAAGCAGGGAAGCCGCTTCGGGGTGCGTCTCAAGGCCAGCGCTCCTTCGCTGCACATCATCAGGGCCAACATCACGACCGAGATCACGCCCATTATCGGAACGGAAAAGCAATGCGAGGACTTGGTCCGCTTCATCCTGAACGAATTTGAAGAAAATCCCAAGAAAATTTGGGATTCCGAGATTTTCGGCAAGTCCCTCCACGACCTGGTCAGGGAGGGCATCCAGAACAAGCTCCAGCGCATGCCGGAAAACGCGCAGGTCAAGTTGCAGGAGACCCTGCAGCGCATTGTCAACGACGGCAGCGGCGGCCTGATCTGCATTATTATCTAAAGCACTTTGCAAAAAGAATCAAACCAGAAACCCATCTCCGAAGAGATGGGTTTCTATGTTAGGAGCCCGTAATGACCTGCGCTCCGGCTATCACGGATCTCTGCGCAGCCTGCAGTGATCTTTCGACCACTGCAGACCATTACGACTTCCGTGATAACCTTTGCTCGACCAAGATAACTACCTTGTGAGCTACAGGCAATCTCTCGACTGCCTGTAACCCAAACCTGCATAGGTGTTCCGGCAGCCATCTTGGTCTTAGTTCGAACAATAAGTCTCCCTTGTGACCTGTATACAATCCTTCGGACTGTACACAAGCCTGCCGGAAAACTTATTGCTCTTCCCTCCGGCCCATACCGAGCCGTTGCGACCCGGTATGAACCTTTGGCCGATTACTACCGAGCCATTTTGACCCGGTAGTAATCTTGACTCGGCCATTACGAACCCTTGGTCATAGTATGGCTTGAATTCAAGGATATATGAGGGAATATCCTGGCAAAGAGCATCCGGCCGATGCTGATTTGACGAGGTTTGTTTAAATTTACCAACCCTATGAGTAACTATTTAGTTATTAACGGTGCCGTTAATGAGCATACTAGGAGTAAATATCGGCAAAAGGGGGTTTGAAAAGGCATGATCAGCAGTCCGGCAACACTCACCGAGTACTTCCTGCAGGTGGACAACCGTCTGCCCAAGGAAGCGACGCGCGTCCTGAGGGCTCTGGGGGAACAGGGCAGAATGAATAAAGAGGAATTGTCGCTGACCTCCAGGGTTAAGAGGGCCGTGCTCGATCACATCGTGATGCAGCTTTACGCTCTGGGGCTGGTGGACGTTACCGCCGAGGGCAAGAGCAAGATTTGCAGTCTAACTAAGCTGGGTGAAGAATTCATCGAGCTCAAATCGGAAGAAGTCACCCTCCAGTGACAGGCCGCCCGGCCTGTCACTGTTGTTTTGCCGGTATGTCCCAACTATAATGTGATAAAAGAAGAATTTGCCGGGAGAGGACATGCCTGCATATCAGTGGCATATTAAATCGGGGGAGCCGGAACTGGAGCGACTGCTGATCCGGGAATGCGCGTTATCGCCCCTGCTGGCGCGGCTTCTGATTAACCGGGGCGTCGGCTCGCCTGAAGAAGTACGGAGCTTTTTGGACGGTACCCTCTCCGACCTGCCGCCCTCCGGCGCGATGCGCGATCTTGACGCCTGTGTCGCCGCAATCCGTGAAGCTATTGCGTCAGGAGAAACCGTCCTGGTTTACGGAGACTACGACGTCGACGGGATGACGGCTACGGCTGTACTGGTTAAGGCCATTCGGCATCTGGGCGGCCGCGCCGTTTTCTATTTGCCCACGCGCGCCGACGGTTACGGCGTGCACCTGCAGGCCCTGGCCCAGGCCAGAGAGCAGGGTGTCAATCTGGTGGTTACCGTTGACTGCGGCGTAACCGCGGTCAAAGAAGTCATCGCAGCAGGGGAGATGGGGCTGCGTATCATTATAACCGACCACCACCAGCCCAAAGGTGACTTGCCCGCCACGCTGACCGTCAATCCCAAGAGGCCCGACTGCTGCTACCCTTTTAAAGACCTTGCCGGAGCGGGGGTCGCTCTAAAGGTGGCCACAGCCCTGCTCGGCGACCGCCGTAACAAAATAAACGAAATAGAAGAAGAACTCCTGGGGCTCGCCTGTTTGGGGACGATAGCCGATGTTGTTCCGTTGGTTGGGGAGAACAGGATTATCGTCAGGCTGGGCCTGCCCTTTATCAGGAAGAACGTCGGCCTCGCCGCCCTGGCCTCGGCGGCCAGGCTCCCCGCCGCTATGACCGTCCGCGACGTGGCCTGCGGCATAGCCCCGAAGCTGAACGCTGCCGGCCGGCTGGACAGCGCGGCCCTAGGGGTGGAACTGCTGCTGGCCGATGACCCGTCCGACGCCGGCCGGATCGCGGACGAACTGTTGTCCTTGAACGCAGTGAGGAAGGACCTCGAAGACAGGGTCAGCAGCGAGGTGATGGCTGCCGTCAGCGAGTGGAGCTCGGTCCCGCCGGTGGCCGTATTCGCCGGGGAAGGGTGGCATCCGGGAGTTACCAGCGTGGTTGCTTCACGGCTGGCGGACAAGCTGAACATACCGGTGGTCTTGATGGCTGTCGAGGGCGAGGCGGCGCGTGGCTCGGCCCGCAGCCCTTACCGGTTCAACATGTTCCACGCCCTTGAGCAATGCCAGTCTTACCTGACGGAGTTCGGCGGGCACCGGAACGCGGCGGGGTTTGTGTTGCCCGCCGCGGCGATCGGAGAATTTGTCAGGGCCATACAGGAGCACGCGGCCGCTATGGCACCCGCCGAAGGACCCATACTGGAGATCGACGCCCAGATTGTTTTTGATGACCTCACCGAGGAACTGGTGCAGGAAATTGAACGCCTGTCTCCTTGGGGCAACGGCAACCCCCAGCCGGTATTCTGCGCGCGGAACCTGCGTGTGGAACGCGCCCGGCTTGTCGGCAAGGACCAGCAGCACTTGAAACTTACGGTGGCCCAGGGCGCCAGGAGATTTGAAGCGATTGCCTTCGGGTTCGGCAAAGAGATGGGCGATATCGCGTCCTGCCCGGCGCTGGATCTGGCCTTCCGGCCCGAGATCAACGAGTGGAACGGGCACAGGAGCCTCGAACTGCGCGTCATCGACTGGCGCGAGGGGGACGCCTTCCCCCGCCGCGTAACAGCGGGGTCGCTTTACCGGAAGGCGCTCGCCCTCCGGGATGTCATTCTCCCGAACATCGACAGCGATTACTGGCTGGCGAAAGACGAGGGGATCAGGGCCGGCAGCCCGTCGCGAATCTTTGACCTGCGTGACATGCCCGACCGGATGGCGCATCTCAGAAAACTGGTTCATGAAAAAACCCCCGCCTTCATCGCCGTCTCGACGCGGGATACCGCTCCCAGGCTGGCACTGGGCTTGGGCCTGAACGACGGCAAGGCCGCCTTTTTGCATCCGCATCTGCCTGATCCGGACAGGGAACAGATAGTGAAGCGGTGGCTGGCCGGCGAGATTCCGGTGCTGGTCGCGCAGCCGCTCGATCTGCCTGAAGAGGCCCGGACGGAGAGAGTGATCGTTTACGACCTGCTCCTGACCTGGAGCGACTGGCTGACCGCCGCGGGCGCGGGGAAGGAACTGTACCTCCTGCACGCCGCTGTCGACCAGGAACGCAACCGTTTGACCTTAAAGACCATCGCCCCCAACCGCAGAGTCATAGGCTGCGTGTACACGGTCCTCAGGAAGGGCCAAGGCCGCCGGTTAACCGTGGAGCGGCTGGCCGGGAGCGTGCAGAGACTGGTGGAGGCTCCTGTGGCTCCCTGGACCGTACGTATCGGCCTGACCGTTTTAGCCGAGCTCGGCGTGCTGTCGTGGATCGAGGACGACGGCGGCCGACTGGAAGTCGACCTGGGGGCCGTTGCGGTGAGGCGCGGTCTCGGCTGTTCACCGACCTTCCGGCTCGCGCATAGGGTAAAGAGAGACTCGCTGGCCTGTCAAAAGTACTTCGCGCTCCAGCCCGCTGACGATCTCAGGACATTTTTCGGTGTGATATAATCTCCGTGGGTGGTAACCAAAGATGGCGTTTGACATGCTCTTAAAAACAATCAGGAGCTACAACAGCCGTGTCGACGAGGAACTGCTGCGGCGGGCTTACGCCTTTGCGGAGAAGGCCCACCAGGAGCAAAAACGGCGTTCCGGGGAGCCTTATATCAGCCACCCGCTGTCCGTAGCGCAGATCCTGGCCGACCTGGAACTGGACCAGGAAACGATTGTCGGCGCGATCCTGCACGATGTCGTCGAGGATTCACCCACCGAACTGGCCGTCATCAAAGACCGGTTCGGTGAAGAAATCGCCCTGCTGGTCGACGGGGTGACGAAGCTCAGCAGGCTGGAGTACCGTTCCAAGGAAGAGCACCAGGCTGAGAACCTGCGCAAGATGTTCCTGGCTATGGCCAAAGATATCCGCGTCATCCTCATCAAACTTGCGGACCGCCTCCACAACCTGAGGACCCTGGAGTATCACAGCGTTCAGAAACAGCGCGAAATCGCGCATGAGACGCTGGAGATTTTCGCTCCCCTCGCGCACCGCCTAGGGATTTACCGTATCAAGATGGAACTTGAGGACCTGGCCTTTCGCTACCTGGAGCCGGAGTCCTACTTCAGCCTGGCGGGCGAGATGGCCAAAACGGGGGAGGCTCGGGAGAACGTCATCAACGAGGCCATCCAGGTCCTTTCCGAGAAGCTGGAGGCCGTGGGGATCAAGGCCGATATCAACGGCCGCCCCAAGCACCTGTACAGCATTTACATGAAAATGGTGAACCAGGAAAAAGGGTTGGACGAGATCTACGACGTTATCGGTGTCCGCATCATTACCCAGTCGGTCCGGGACTGCTACGCGACGCTGGGCGTCGTGCACACGCTTTTCAAGCCCATTCCCGGGCGTTTCAAGGACTTTATCGCCATGCCCAAGTCCAACATGTACCAGTCCCTGCATACCACGGTGGTCGGTCCCAGGGGCGACCTGGTGGAGATTCAGATCAGGACCTGGGATATGCACCGCACGGCGGAGTACGGCATTGCCGCACACTGGCGCTACAAGGCCGGCGGCAGGAGCGACAAGGATTTTGACGAGCGGCTCGCCTGGCTGAGGCAGCTCCTGGACTGGCAGCACGAGCTGCGCGACGCCCGCGAGTTCATGGAAGGCCTGAAAATCGACATCTTTGCCGATTCGGTCTTCGTCTTTACGCCGAAAGGCGACGTCATCGAACTGCCCGCCGGATCGATACCCCTGGATTTCGCCTACCGCATTCACACCGACGTCGGCAACCGGTGCATCGGGGCAAAGGTCAACGGCAGGCTTGTCCCGCTGGAGTACAAGTTGAAGAACGGCGACATCGTCGAGATCCTGACCGCCAAGCATCCCAGCCCGAGCCGGGACTGGCTGAACATCGTCAAGACGTCGGCGGCCAAGACGAAGATCCGCAACTGGTTCAAGAAGGAACAGCGCGAAGAGAACGAGATGCGCGGGCGTGAGGCCCTCGAGCGGGAAGCCAAAAAGCAGGGCCTGGACGTGGAGGTCGTCAAGTCGGAAAAGGTGGTCGAGGTCGGAAAGCGCTACGGCTTTCAGACCATCGGCGACGCTTACGCCGGCGTGGCTTTGGGCGTGGTGTCGGCCGCGACGCTCGTGCAGCGTTTGAAGGACCTCACAAAGACGGGGCCTGTTGTTAAGAAATACAAGCGCGACGCCAAGCGGTGGACGAAAAGCACGCACGGCGTTCTCGTGAAAGACGCCGGGAACATGCTCGTCCGGCTGGCGCATTGCTGCAACCCCGTTCCGGGCGACCCCATCGCCGGGTACATCACGCGCGGCCGCGGCGTGTCGGTCCACAGGGCCGACTGCCGGAACATCGTCATCTGGCAGGAGAAGGAGCGGGAAAGGCTGGTCGAGGTCAAGTGGGACGACGACTTCGACGAGCCGTTCCAGGTCCGCTTGGAGATTCAGGGGCTGGACCGCGCGGGGCTCCTGGGCGATGTGATGGCCGTGCTTACGGAAATGAAGATCAGCGCGAGCTGGGTGGCGGCCAGGACGGGCCGGGACGGCGAAGCCAGCATCGACCTGATCATCGCCATCAACGGCCTGGACCAGCTGTCCTTCATCTTCGGCAAACTGGCCCGGGTGAAGGACGTGTATGACATACGCCGGATCTGCTCGGGATGCTGAAATTGGTAGTCGGTAGTCAGTAGTCGGTAGTGGGTGGTGGGTCACCGGCAGTGGAGGTTGGATGAGTGCGGGCAGTCGTTCAAAGGGTGGAGAAGGGTTCGGTGCAGGTCGGCGGAAAGACCGTCGCCGCCATCGGTCCGGGCATGGTGATTTTGCTGGGCGTGGGGCGGGAAGACCAGGTGGACGACGCCCTTTTCCTGGCCGATAAAATCGTCGGGCTCAGGATTTTCGAGGACGGGCAGGGGAAGCTCAACCGCTCGGTTATTGAGACTGGGGGAGAGATCCTGGTCGTTTCCCAGTTCACCCTTTACGGGGACTGCCGCAAAGGCCGGCGGCCGAGTTTCACCGCGGCGGCCGAGCCGGGGAAGGCCGTAAAGCTGTACGAGGCATTCGCCTCGCGCTGCGAGGAACTGGGCGTCCGTACCGCGCGGGGGCAGTTTAGGGAGCATATGCGGGTGGAAATCATAAACGATGGCCCGGTGACTTTGCTGCTGGACAGCAGGAGGGAGTTTTAGCCGGGCAAGGGGTGTAAAGAGTGCAGTTTGCGATGCTGACCGTCGGAATGTTGGATGCCAATTGTTATATTGTTGGATGCCCCGAGTCGAGGGATGCCGCGGTGGTCGATCCCGGCGGGGATGTTGACAGGATCCTGGGCGCGGCGCGGGACAAGGCGCTGAAGATCAAGTGGATCGTCCTGACGCATGTGCATTACGACCACATCGCGGGTCTGCCCGAGCTCCAGGAGCGTACCGGCGCCAAGCTGGCCGTCCATCGGGACGACAACGGGGCGCTGGCCGATCCCGGGCGCAACCTTGCGCAGTTTTTCGGCGGGCCGGCGCGGTTTCCGGCGGGCGACCTTCTTCTCCTCGACGGCGACGAGATACCGCTGGGGAAGATCAAACTGCGCGTCATTCACACACCGGGGCACACCCCGGGAGGGATATGCGTCCTCGACGGGAACGATCTTTACACCGGCGACACTCTTTTCGCCGGGGCGGTGGGGCGGCCCGACCTTCCCGGCGGGGACTTTCCGACTCTCATCCGGAGTATCAAGGAGAAGCTTCTGGCGCTCGATGACGGCGTTCTGGTTTATCCGGGGCACGGGGAGGCCAGTTCCGTAGGCAGGGAGCGCCGGAGCAACCCGTACCTGACCACCGAAGGGTAAGCGAACCTGGGAACGCGCGCTGGCGGATAATCTTGACATCGGGCGAGATATTCGCGTAGAATCTCGAAAGAAGGCTCCCGTCCTCTTTCCCCTGGGGTGCGGGAGCCGTCATTTTAGTGCATAAGGGAGAGCCGCATGTTAACGGTAAGACCGCGGGGCACCAATGACATCCTTCCGGGCGAAGCCGAGCGGTGGCAGTTCGTGGAGCGAACCGTCCAGGCCCTTTGCACGGCTTGGCATTACCGCGAGATCAGGACCCCCGTTTTCGAGCACACCGAACTGTTCCTGCGCGGCGTCGGCGAGGTCACCGACATCGTGGAGAAAGAGATGTACACCTTTGAAGACAAGGGGCAACGCAGCCTGACCTTGAGACCTGAGGGAACGGCCCCGGCCGCGCGGGCCTACCTAGAAAACAAGCTCTACGCCGAACCCCAGCCGATCAAACTCTATTATATCGGCGCGATGTTCAGGTACGACCGCCCGCAGGCCGGACGGTTCCGGCAGTTCCACCAGTTTGGGGTCGAGGTCTTCGGGGCCAAGGAACCGGAGGCCGACGCCGAGGTGATCGCCCTGGCCATGGAGTTTTACCGGATCCTGGGCATCAGCGGTCTTGAACTGCACATTAATACCGTTGGGTGCCCGGAGTGCCGCCATGCCATCAGGCAAAGCCTGAAGGAGTATTTAACGCCTCGGAAGGGTCTCCTGTGCCCGGCCTGCCGGTCGCGGGCGGAAAGGAATCCTCTGCGCGTCCTCGACTGCAAGGAGACGGCCTGCGCGGACCTGGTCGGCGACGCTCCCACGCCGCTGGACAACGCCTGCGACGAATGCCGGCGGCATTTCGAGGGTGTACTCCGTTATCTTGATGTCGTCGGGCTACCGTACATCATTAACCCAAAGCTGGTCCGCGGCCTGGACTACTACACGAGGACGGCCTTTGAAATCCTCGCCTCCGGTGTCGGGGCCCAGAGCGCGGTGGGCGGGGGAGGCCGTTACGACGGTCTGGTCGAGGTCTGCGGGGGCCCGCCGACGCCCGGTGTAGGGTTCGCGCTCGGCCTGGAGCGTACCCTGCTGCTCCTTAAAGAACAGCGCCCGGAGGCCGGGGCGGCGTCGCGCCTGGAGGTCTTTGTGACCACGGCGGGGGAAACCAAGGAAACCGCCATGCAAATTCTCTTCCGGCTTAGGAGGCTCGGCATCGTTTCTGACGCCGACCTTACCGGGCGCAGCCTCAAAGCCCAGATGAAATACGCCGGAAAACTCAAGGCCCGGGTTGTGGTCATTGTCGGAGACGAGGAGCTGGCCCGGGGTGCGGTGACGGTCAGAAGGATGGACACGGGGCAGCAGGAAGAGGTGCCCCTTGACGATCTCGCCGAGGTTTTAAAAGCATTGTTAAAGTAAAATACGGGGGTAGCGTGCATGGCAGAGTTTGAGGCGATGGGCGGATTGAGACGCACGTCCTGGTGCGGTGATTTAAGAGAAACGGACGCGGGACAGGCTGTCGTGCTGATGGGATGGGCACAGCGGCGGCGGGACCACGGCGGGCTGATCTTCATCGACCTCCGGGACAGGTCCGGGATCGTGCAGGTGGTATGCAGTCCCGAAGAAGCGCCGGAAGCCTTTGCGAAGGCCGAAGCCGTACGCTCCGAGTACGTCCTGGCGGTTAGCGGAAGAGTACGGCGGCGCCCGCCGGGAACCGAAAACCCGAACCTCCCCACCGGCGGGATCGAGGTGGAGGCACGGGAAATCCTGATTTTGAACCGGTCCAAGACCCCGCCTTTTTACATTGAAAACGGCGTGGAGGTCGACGAAACTTTGCGCCTGAAGTACCGGTACCTGGACCTGCGGCGGCCGGAAATGCAGGAGGCGATGATCCTTCGTCACAGGGCGGCCATGAGCGTGCGCCGGTACCTGGACGAGCGTGGTTTCCTGGAGATCGAGACACCGATGCTTACGAAGAGCACTCCCGAAGGGGCGCGTGACTTTCTGGTCCCCAGCCGGTTGAATCCCGGACGGTTCTACGCCCTGCCCCAATCCCCCCAGTTGTTCAAACAGCTCCTTATGGTCGCCGGCCTGGAGCGGTACTTCCAGATCGTCCGCTGTTTCCGCGACGAAGATCTGCGTGCCGACAGGCAGCCGGAGTTTACACAGATCGATATCGAGATGTCGTTTGTGGACATCGAGGACGTGATCTCCCTGACCGAGGGAATGATCGGCCGCCTGTGCGCGGACACCGTCGGGCTTGAGGTTACGGCACCGTTTCCCAGGATCACCTACACCGAAGCCATGGAGAGGTACGGCAGCGACAAGCCCGACCTGCGCTACGGCCTGGAGTTGAGAGATATTTCCGACATCGCGGCGGGCTGCGGCTTCAAGGTGTTCCGCTCGGCGGTTGAGTCCGGAGGCCGGGTGAAAGGGCTGCGCGTCCCGGGGATGGCGGGTTTGAGCCGTAAGGAGATCGACGAGTTGACGGCGTTTGCCGTCAGCCAGCGCGCCAAGGGTTTGGCTTACCTGCTGATGACCCCTGACGGGGTGAAGTCGCCGATAGCGAAGTTCTTCAGCGCCTCTGAAATGGACGCCGTCACCGGACGTCTTGAGGCGGAGACAGGGGATCTCCTGCTCTTCGTGGCCGACCAGCCCGACGTCGTCAATACGGCGCTCAGCGCGCTGCGCCGTCATTTCGCCGAGCGCCTGGGCCTTATCGACCCGTCGGTCTTCAATTTCGTCTGGGTGGTCGATTTCCCGCTCTTGGAGTACGACCAGGAGGAAAGGCGTTGGGTTGCGGTACACCACCCGTTTACCGCTCCGCGCGAGGAAGACCTCCCGCTGCTCGACTCGCGGCCGAGCGGCGTGCGTGCCATGGCGTACGACCTTGTTCTCAACGGCGTGGAGGTTGGAGGCGGGAGCATCCGCATCTACCGCCGCGACATACAGGAAAGGGTCTTCTCCACGATAGGCCTCACCGCTGACGAGGCCCGCGAGAAGTTCGGCTTCTTGCTTACCGCCTTTGAATACGGGCCGCCGCCGCACGGGGGCATCGCCTTCGGCTTCGACCGTCTGGTGATGCTGCTGGCCGGAAAGACGACCATCCGCGACGTTATCGCCTTCCCTAAAACGCAGAGCGCCTCCGACCTCATGACGGAAGCCCCGGGCATGGTATCGGACGAACAGTTGCGCGAGCTGTGGATCAAAACCGCGCACACCGGGAAGAAGCCGGGCGGGCTTGTATAGGCCGGGACCGCGTTGTGAAAAATAACCTCCGAAAAGGTATCCGGCTTTTAAGACTTGCCGAAGGACGACAGGCATGCTAGCATAGTGATAGCAAATTAAAACCCTGCAATGTTCGTGTAAGCCCTTAAGTTCTGAGCCAACACCAACACATTGGGAGTCCGGGCTCTGGCTGTGGCTTGCAGGCCTCAGAAACTGAGGAAGCAAAAAGCAGTCAGGAGGACACCCCCCTGCATAGGCAGGGTTCAGGAACTTCGGGCGAATCACGGCATCGTGGGGTTTACCTCGTGCCGATACAATACTTATCCGGGCGCTCGACGAGCGCCTGTATTATGTTCGCCCGAAATCAAAAATCAAGCTTAAAGGGACACTCTGCGAGTGTCCCTTCTTTAACGCAAAGCCAGGATTTCGTCAAGAGAACTGACGACGTAGTCCGGTTGATGCAAGGGATCTTCCGGGATGGTGCTGCCCCAGAAGGCGCCGGGCTTCAAGATCGTTTTGGCGCCGATCATGTTGCCGAACACGATGTCACGCTGCGGGGAGTCGCCGATAACGACATACTCGGGAGGCGGGATGTCGCTGACCCAGCGGTAGAAGGCCTCGCCCGCCGCACAGGCCTGTGCGAAGGATTGCCGCGATTTGGTCTGGATCAGCAGGTAATCGAAGTATCGATCCAGCGAATGGTTGGCCAGGTCCCGCCTCACGCGGTCCTCCCGCCCCTCGGAGTGGAGGACGAGAACGTTGTTCAGGTGCTTCAAAGCGGCCAGTGTTTCGGCGGTTTCCTCGTAAAGCGGGGGATAGTGGGTACGGTAATACAGATAAAAGCGGTCGGCGGCCGCCCGGGCGACCAAAAGCTCGCCGCTCCGGGGCGGGGCCGCAAGGACCGCCGCGGCGGCGTCGAGAGGCGCCGCTCCGCGGGCGACGTGGACGAGCGCCAGGGCGAGCAGCGCGAAGTCGTATTCGTAATCCCTCAGGGTGCGCGAAAGGTGAGAGTCGATGACGCGGATCGTCGAGATGTCGAAGACGTCCCCGAAAGAACACCCCAGGGATCTTAAGCAATTCACCATTTCCGCGTAGGCGCCGACGAACACGCTGTAAGTGTCCCACAGCGTGTTGTCGGCGTCGATGACGTAAACGCCGTTCAATGTAACTCTCCCTTTCCAAAAAGCGCATGCCAGTAACTATAATAGCACAGTCGGGTTCCGGCGTTCAAAGGCGCGGCGGGAACCTTTGGGCAAATGCAAAATTTATACTACCGGGGCAAACTAGATGTGGTATCTGTTTGCAGCCGGGCAGGATTTGACAGTTCAAGGGGCCGGTGATAAACTGGCGCCAGCAAAATCTATCCGCACTGGCAAGAGTTGAGGAGGACAGGCCTTGAAGCGAAAGGTTTACCTTGACCATAACGCGACCACGCCCGTGAATCGGGCGGTGGTGCAGGCCATGCTGCCTTACCTGCACGAAAAATTCGGGAACCCGTCCAGCCTGCATCTTTACGGGCGGGAGGTCCGGGCCGGGGTTGAGGAGGCTCGCGAGAAGGTCGCCCAAGCCCTGGGCGCCGATCCGAAAGAGATCGTCTTTACCAGCGGAGGGACGGAGGCCGATTTTCTCGCCCTCCGGGGGGCGGCTTACGCCAACAGGAAACGCGGCAGGCACATCATCACTTCGGCGGTGGAGCACCACGCCGTTCTGGACACCTGTGAAATGCTCGCCGAAGAGGGATTTGAGGTCACCGTCGTGCCCGTGGACCGCCACGGCATGGTCGACCCCGGGCGAGTGGCCGGGGAGATCAGGCCCGACACCATCCTCATTTCCGTCATGCACGCCAACAACGAGGTCGGAACGATCCAGCCCGTCCGCGAGATCGGTCTTTTGGCGAGGGAGCGGGACATCGTCTTTCACACCGATGCCGTCCAGAGTTTCGGCAAAATCCCGGTGGACGTCCGCGAACTGAACGCCGATCTCCTAAGCATTTCGGCGCATAAGATTTACGGCCCCAAGGGCGCGGGCGCGCTGTGGATCCGCCGGGGCTGCCGCTGGAGCCCCATCAACAGGGGAGGGGGACAGGAACGGCGGCGCCGGCCGGGCACCGAGAACGTGCCGGGGATCATCGGCTTGGGTGAGGCCTGCCGGCTGGCCGTCAGTAACCTTGACGACGAAGCCCGGACGCTGAAGACCCTGCGGGACCGGATGGTCAGTTACGTTAAAGAGAACTTCAAGGGCGTGTGGATCAACGGTCACCCCGGAAAACGACTGCCGAACAGCGCCCACTTTAGCTTCGAAGGGATAGAAGGGGAGGCGCTCCTTTTAGACCTCGACCTGAACGGTATCGCCGTTTCGAGCGGATCGGCCTGCAGTTCCGAGTCGTCGGTTTCGTCCCACGTTCTCCTGGCCATGGGCATCCCGGACGAAGTGGCGCGCTGCTCCATAAGGGTCAGCCTGGGCAAGGAAAATACGAAAGAAGACGTCGATTACTTCCTCGAGGTGTTGACCAACACGGTGAACAGGCTCAGGGCCCTTTCCCCGATTAAATGATTTGAGGAGAGTGAAGGATGTGATCTACAGCGCCAAGGTCATAGAACACTTCCAGCATCCGCGCAACGTTGGCGAAATGCCGGACGCCGACGGGATCGGCGAGGTCATCAACGAATCGTGCGGCGACGCCACGAAGATCTATCTGAAGATCGAGGATGACCGCATCAGGGACGTTAAGTTCCAAACCTTCGGCTGCGCGGCGGCGATTGCGACCTCGAGCATCCTGACCGAGATGGTCAAAGGCAAGACCATCGACGAGGCGCTGGAGGTGACGGAGGATAAGGTCGTCGAGGCGCTCGACGGCCTGCCGCCCAAGAAAGTGCACTGTTCCAATCTTGCAGCGAGCGCCTTGCGGGCGGCCATTAATGATTACCGGGAGAAGCATGGGCATTAAAAGCAGAGCAGCGGTGGCGATGAGCGGGGGCGTGGACAGTTCTGTCACGGCCCTGCTGTTGCTTGAAAAAGGTTTTTCGGTGGTAGGCGTGACCATGCCCACCAGCCCCGCGGCGGTGGACGGGGCCAAGCGGGTCGCCGCCCACTTGGGCATCGAGCACGTCGTAGCCGACGGGATCGCTCCCCTGTTCGAGGAGAAGGTCGTACAGTACTTTATCGGGGGATATCGCGCGGGATTGACGCCGAATCCCTGCGTGGTTTGCAACCGGGAAATAAAGTACGGGGCGTTGATGGATTTCAGCCTGGGATTCGCCGACTTCTTCGCCACGGGACATTACGCCAGGATCCATAGAAACGAAAAAGGTCAGTACGAATTGTGGCGCGGCGTCGACCCGGCAAAGGACCAAAGCTACGTGCTTTACCATATGACGCAGACGAGGCTGGCGCGCCTGATTCTTCCTCTGGGCCTGATGAAAAAGGAAGAGGTCCGCGGGCTGGCTGAAAAGGCGGGCCTCCCCTTTCTGCGCGCGGAGAGCCAGGAGATATGCTTTATCCCCGGCGACGACTACCGGGCTTTCCTTAAGGAGCGGTGCGGCGAGGAGGCCTTTGTGCCCGGGCCGATCAAGACGACGTCCGGGCGGGTTGTCGGGAGACACCAGGGGCTGGCTTTTTATACTATAGGCCAGCGAAGAGGGCTTGGCGTGGCCCTGGGAAAACCGGCATACGTGATAGGTTTTGCACTGGAGGAAAACGCCCTGATCGTCGGCGGGCAGGAAGAGTTGAAGGCGGGCGGGCTGGTGGCCGGGGACGTCAGTTACATCGCCGGCGCGGCGCCGGGTCCCGAGTTCGCCGCCTGGGTGCAAATCCGCTACAACGCCGCGGCTGTCCCCGCCAAGGTGCGCCCGGGGGACGACAACACGGCCACGGTCGTTTTCGCCGAGCCGCAGAGGGCGGTGACGCCAGGGCAGGCGGCCGTTTTCTACGACGGGGAGAGGGTCATCGGCGGCGGGACCATCCTGGAAGGCCGTTAAGAACCTCGCTGTATTCCCGCTTCCAACTTCCCACATCCCACCTTTCAATTTTGGCCGGGTAATCAGCGGGCTTCTCGGGAATAATAGGCTTAAGATTCCAAAGGGAGGCTTGCTATCGTGCAGTGCCCCATTTGCGGCGGCCGCGCCACCGGAAGGGTCGGCGCCGACCAGTACTTTTGCTGGGATTGTTGCCTGGAATACCGGATCAACAAGGAAGGGGTCCAGGTGTTTGAGATGACCGAGGACGGGACGCTGGTTCCCTTCGACCCGCGCAACGTGGAAGTGTACTAACCTGGCTCTAAGTGGCTTAAACTGTGTATCGGGGGAGTTCCGTATTGGCGCTCCTTCTTTTATTTGTCGTATATTTGTCGTATTTGTCGAGCTACAGGGGGCGGAGTTTGACTTTACCCCAGGCCGCCAGGCGGTCGCCGCAGATGACGAGGGCGCCGAGGACGCCGGGGACGCCGCCGGCGAACTGAGCTGCCTGCTCAATGTCCGCAGGGTCCTGTACCCGGTTGGCGGTGGCTGTGGCCACCGCATCGGCCAGGGTGGCCGTCTCGGCGAGGATGACGGCGGCGTCGGCGCACCCGAAGCTTAAGGACGGGCCGACGGTGCCCGACGAGGTGCAAATGCCCAGGGGGCTGAGATCGGGGGTTAGGTCGAGGGCGATGCGGTTGCTGAAGGGGGAGTTCCCCGCGAAGATGCCCACGGACGTCCGCTTGCTGCGCTTGAGGTAGATGTCGCCGCCGTTTTCGACGACGACATCCCTTGAGCGTTTCATCAGCATCCGCCCGACGAGGTCGCTGAAGGCGCCCGCCACCGCCGCCATCGGACCCACGCCCGCGAGGCCGGCAGCCACGGCCATCTCCCTGGCCATTGACGGCATGGCCGCATCGACCGGGAGCGGTTCCAGGGATTTAAGGAAAGCCGGGTTGCGGGCGATGTATTCTTCCAAAGCCGACCTCGCGCCCGCAACCAGATGCCTGACTTCCAACGCCAGCGCTTCGCTGAAACGCTGCGGAAGGACGCCGACGTAAAGGTCGGTTTCCTTGACCACGACCTGGAAATACGTTAAATCCTTTTCCGCGAACTGTTCCCGATAGAAACGCCGTGTCCAGGACAAATCAGAACTTGACCTCCATAGCACGCACGGGGCAGGCTTTAACGCAGAGCTGGCATACGATACACTTCTCACCGTCGAAAGCCACCTGCATGGAGGGACGCTCGATATAAAGGGCCCCGCTCGGGCAGATCGCCGTGCAGGAGCCGCAGGAGGTGCAATGTTTCTCGTTGCGCGTGATTTCCTCGCTTAGGGGCTGGACCTCGATGCCGCAACTCCTCAGGTATTCCAAGCCCTGTTCCCACTCGTCGCCCGCGAGTTCCATAATCATTGTTCCCTCTTTGTGAGGGTTGATGTTGGCTTTAAGAATGTTGACGATCAAGCCGTAATCTTTAACGAGGTAGTAGATTATCGGCCGATCGGCCACCGAGGCCGGAAAACGAAGCACGATCCTCTTAGTGGGCATCCCGCAATCACTCCTTTGCTCCGCGTATTACGAGCGTCTTCCCCATGATCCCCGCTGCGGGGGACGGGAGAAGCTCGACCGGTTCAGCCAGCAGGAACCCGCCTTCGGTGATCCACTGCTTGAGTGTCTTGGCGATCACGACGGCCTTCGGATAGCTCGACAAAGGGGCGGTGGGGACTTCCTTGCCGTTAACGGTGATTTTCCCCGACTTTAGCTCGGCGTAGCTTACCAGCCCCAGGTTCCCGGGCTCCCGCTGCGGATAGGCGGTAAAATAGTCGACTACCGGCGCGTAGAGCTTGTCGTCGGGCAGAGAGGCGTAATACATGATTTCCTCGTTTAGGATGGGAATGGGGATGCCCAGGCCGACGAAAAGGGTGGCGCCGTATCCCAGGAAGCTGGCTCCGACCAGCCACTCCGGCCGCATCTGTTTCAGGTCGCCGATCACGGTAAGGGTTCCTCCCGCCGCGAAGATAGAACCCTCGACGGGGCCGGGCGAGACCGAGGGGAAGTGCTGTGTCCCGTTCCATGCCACGTAGCCGACGCCGCCGCCGAGAAAAATACGGGTACCGATCCCGATGGTCCGGAACCAGGGGTCTTTAAGCAGCGGGCTTAACTGGCCGCTTGTGGAGTAATGGGCGTTACCCAGGTTCGGCTTGAGGATGCCCATGTAGGTGTAAATCGTGCGGTTGCCGAGGTTGACGGCGACGTTGTAGTTCTGGTACGCGTTCCGCGGGTTGAAGAGGACAGCCTCGTTAAGGTCGTCGATGGTAACCCATGTCTCCACCTCGCGCGCCGGGTAACAGTCGGTACCGTAGCCCGTGGCGCGCAGCTTGATCTTTTGCCGTCCAACCAACTCGTGAATGACGTGCCCGCCGCCGTAGCGGAACTCCCCGGGGTGGCTGCTGTTTGCAGGGTCGTTCTCGGGCAGGGCGGTGGCGCCCAAAAAGCCGTCGACGGCCGCTATCGCGCCGTAGCAGGGAACGTTGTTAAGCCAGATCTTGTCTGCCCTGACGCGGGGCTTTGAATGACCGAAGTTGAAGTAAACGCCGGAGGAGCACATGGGACTGAAGGTCCCCGTGGTGACCACGTCGACCTCCCGGGCGGCCCGGGCCACCCCCTTGCTGCGAACGAGATCCACCGCCTCCTCGGCGGTGATGACGACAACCTTGCCCGCCTTGATCCTGGCGTTGATTTCCGCGTAGGACCTTTCAACCGCCATGTGATGCAACACCTCCCTTAGAACGTGAAGAAAAACAAAAGCCTCTACAGATAGAGGCCGGAATTCCGCTACGGATTTCCTCTTATCTGCCAGAAGATAACTCCTGCAGGAATTGGCACCTTAGTCGAACGGCGGGGCGCCGCGCAACCGGTTGCCGGGCTTCATCGGGCCAGTCCCTCCACCTCTCTTGATAAGAGACCCACAAGGTTATGCAGTTGTCGAGACCTTGCCGAGGTCTCATTGAAGAGAGTTTAGCAGGGGCGGTATACCCTGTCAAGGTTTTTGTGCAAAAAACGGATCAACCTTTCCATAACCCGTTGACGCTGTCAAACGGGCCGGTACCAATCGCTTCCTTGACCCTTTTCCTAAATCTCTGTATAATTATGGCTAATTAGGGGTTCATCACCCCCTTTTTTTTGAGGCTATTCTCTTTTTTTGGGGGTTTTTGAGCATGCGGGGCAGCGAAATCCGGCAACGTTTCCTGGACTACTTTGCGGCACGTGATCACCGGGTGGTACCAAGCTCATCCCTGGTTCCGGCGAATGACCCGACGCTCCTGTGGACCGCCGCCGGGATGGTCCAGTTTAAGCCTTACTATACGGGCGCGGCCAAGCCTGAGTTTAAGCGGGCCGCCACGTGCCAGAAATGCCTGCGGACGCCCGACATCGAGAACGTGGGGCGGACCGCCAGGCACCACACCTTTTTTGAAATGCTCGGCAACTTTTCTTTCGGTGACTATTTCAAGGAGAGGGCCATCCCCTGGGCCTGGGAATTCGTGACCCGCGAGCTGGGCCTGGACGCCGGCAGGCTTTGGATCTCCATTTACCTGGACGACGACGAGGCTTTTGAGCATTGGCTGAAGGTCGGTGTAAATGCCGACCGCATCGTGCGCCTCGGCAAGGACACGAACTTCTGGGAGATCGGGGTCGGGCCGTGCGGACCCTGCTCCGAGATTTACTACGACCAGGGCCCGGAGCGGGGCTGCGGAAACCCCGCATGCCGGCCGGGCTGCGACTGCGACCGCTATCTCGAGATCTGGAACCTGGTGTTCATACAGTTTTTCCGGGACGAAACCGGGAATTACGAACCCCTGCCCAACAAAGGCATTGATACGGGAATGGGCCTGGAGCGCGTCGCCGCCGTGCTGCAAAACGTGCGGACCAACTTTGACACCGACATCTTCAGGGAGATCATCGACCATGCCGCGAAGCTGCTGGGGGTACGGTACAGAGAAAACGACTCGACGGACGTAGCGCTGAAGGTCATCGCCGACCACACGCGGGCCATCACCTTCGCGGTCGCCGACGGTGTCCTTCCTTCCAACGAGGGGCGCGGCTACGTCATAAGAAGGCTTTTGCGCCGCGCGGCCCGCTTCGGGCTTCTTTTGGGCCGCGAGACGCCGTTCCTTGATTCCGTGGCCGGCGCCGTCATCGGGCAGATGGCGCAGGCCTATCCCTATCTCGTTACCCAGGCCGAGCACGTGCAGCGCGTGGTAAGGCGCGAGGAGGAGCGGTTCCGCCAGACGCTCGTGCAGGGCGTGGACATTCTGAACAGGCACATCGCGCAGACCGTCGCGTCCGGCGGGCACAAGCTCGACGGCGCCGTGGCCTTTAAACTATACGACACCTACGGGTTTCCCCTTGAACTCACGGTTGAGATCTGCGGCGAAAGCGGGCTGGAGGTGGACGAGGCGGATTTCAGTAAAGCGCTTGAAGAACAGCGCGAAAGGGCCCGCAGCGCCAGGCAGGAGACGGAGTACCTCAGCGAGAGGGACATTGTTTACCGGAAGTTGCGGGACAAGCACGGCCCGACGGAGTTTGTGGGCTATGACCGGCTGAGCACCGGCGCCAGGGTGATTGCGATATTGAGCGACGGCGAGCCGGTTGACCGGGCGGGGGAGGGCGCAGAGGTCGAGGTCGTTCTCGACACCACGCCGTGTTATGCCGAATCCGGGGGCCAGGTGAGCGACGCGGGCTGGATCACCGGCGACGGCCTGAAAGCCGAGATCACGGGTTGTGTAAAGCCGGTGGAGGACCTGTTCGTGCACAAGGTCCTGGTTAAGGAAGGGACCCTTGCCACCGGGGCGCTGGTGGATGTGGACATCGACCAGGCGCGGCGGTTGGACACCTGCCGGAATCACACCGCAACCCACCTGTTGCACCGTGCTTTGAAGGACATTGTCGGCGAACACGCCAACCAGGCCGGTTCCCTGGTGGCCCCCGAACGCCTGCGCTTCGATTTTACGCATTACCAGGCCCTCGCCCCTCGGGAACTGAAGGAGATCGAAAAGCGTGTCAACAGTGCCGTGCTTCAGAATTTGCCGGTCAAGACCGACATAGTGTCCTTCGACGAGGCCCAAGCTTTGGGCGCGATGGCCTTGTTCGGGGAGAAGTACGGGGACCTTGTCCGCGTCGTACGGGTCGGGGATTACAGCCTGGAGTTGTGCGGCGGGACGCACGTGCGGAACAGCTCGGAAATAGGTCTTTTTAAAATCATCACCGAGGGCAGCGTCGGCGCCGGCTTGCGCCGCATCGAGGCTATGACGGGGCCGGCTGCGCTCGACTACCTGGTGGCCCATGACGAGCAGCTGAACGAGATCGCGGGGCTGATCAAAGCGCCGGTGCGCGAGGTCGTCGGCAGGCTGGAAACGGTGCTCCAGAACGTCAGGAAGCTTGAAAAGGAGAACGAGCAACTGCGCGACCGGCTGCAGGCGTATGAAGTCCTGGACATCATCAACCAGGTCGAGGACGTCGCCGGCGCCAAGGTACTCGTCGCCCAGGTCAAGGCCAGGGAGATGCCTGAACTCAGGGGCCTGGTCGACCTGTTGCGCGACCGCCTGGGCCCCGCGGTCATTGTCCTCGGAACCGCCGGCGCCGACAAGGTCAACCTGATCGCGGCCGTGGCCAAGGAACACACTTCCCGCGGGCTGCATGCCGGACAAATCATCAAAGAGATCGCCGGCATCGTGGGCGGCGGCGGGGGGGGCAAGCCGGAAATGGCCCAGGCCGGCGGCAAGAACCCTGCCAGGCTGCAAGAGGCGCTGGATAAGGCGAGGGCTATCGTTAATAGCCGTCTCGCCTAAGTAATGTTCAGGCATATAGAGGAAATATAAGGCAAGAGGTCGAATAGATTGGTTAAGGCTTAGTTAATATTAAAGGTGCGTGGGGGTGTGGTGATGAGCCCAGATCATTCGCAGGAGACGGTGAGATTCGAGCGTCCCGCCGATGAGCCTAGCAAGGTCGAAGAAATCCTGGTTGCCGTGTATCGAGCCCTGCTGGACAGGGGGTACAATCCTATTCACCAGATGGTGGGGTATCTGATCTCGGGCGATCCGGCTTACATCACCAGTCATCAGAACGCACGCAACCTTATCCGGCGGGTCGAACGAGACGAACTGATGGAAGAGTTACTTAGAACATACCTGGCGGCCAAGGACCCTACTGGAAAGTAGGGTCTTATAACGATTATAAAGGATTTTTAAGGGTTTTTGATGGAATACGCGACGCTTGGCGGGACGGGTATCAGGGTCTCCAGGCTTTGTTTCGGGACACTTACTCTAAGCCCCCTGCAGGCAAACCTCCCTCCGGAAGAGGCCCGGCGCGTCCTTCTGCACGCGATGCGCCGCGGGGTCAATTTCTTTGACTGCGCCGAGTTGTACGGGACCTATCGTGTAGTCGGCGAAGCGATGCGTGCTTGGGGCGAACCGGTGGTCGTCGTCGGTCGCTCCTACGCGTGGACGCGCAAGGGTATGGAGGCCAGCCTGCATAGGGCCCTGCGGGAATTCTCCCGCGATTACGTGGATATTTTTTTGCTGCACGAGATGGAGTCGCCGGCCAACATCCGCGGGCATTGGGAGGCCCTGGAGTACCTGGCGGAGGCTAAACAGCAAGGGCTGGTGCGCGCGGTGGGCATCTCCACCCATCACGTGGGGGCGGTGGAGGCGGCGAGCGCGATAGACCTCATCGACGTCATCCACCCCCTGTACAACCCGCCGGGCATAGGCATACGGGGCGGTTCGTCCGACGATATGCTCGCGGCTGTTCGCAGGGCTGCGCGCGCCGGGAAAGGGATTTACGGCATGAAGGCCCTCGCGGGCGGCCATCTGGTCCGCGACGCCGAAAACGCCTTGAGGGCTGTGCTGGCCATCCCCGAACTGGCGGCCGTTGCCGTCGGCATGCAGTCGATGGTGGAAGTCGAATACAACACCAGGATCTTTTCCGGGCAGGAAGTTCCCGAGGGCTTGAAGGTGATCGTTCGCCGGGCGGGCAGGCGTCTTCATGTCGAGGAGTGGTGCCGGGGCTGCGGGGAGTGCGTAAAAGTCTGCCGCTTTGAGGCCTTGCGCATCGAGCGCGGGCGCGCGCTGGCGGACCGCACAAAGTGCTGCTTTTGTGGCTATTGCGCAGCAGCCTGTCCTGAATTCTGTATTAAGGTGGTTTGAGGTGCGTATACTGGGACTTGATGTAGGAGACAAGCGCATCGGGGTGGCTCTGAGCGACGAACTGGGACTCACCGCCCAGGGCCAGGGCGCGATCGTGCGCGGAAAGCCCGCCGACGACATCAGGCGCATCGCGGAGATAATCGCGAGCCGTGAGGTGGAAAGCGTCGTCGTAGGCCTGCCCAAGAAACTGGACGGTTCCATCGGGCCCCAGGCGCAGAAGGTGCTGGAGTTTGTCGAGGAGCTCCGCAAAGCGGTGAAGGTGCCCATAATTCTGTGGGATGAGAGATTAAGTACGGCGCAGGTGGAAAAGATACTGATCGACGCCGATGTCCGCCGGGCGCGGCGCAGGAAGGTGGTGGACGCCATGGCGGCCGCCGTTATTCTCGATTCCTACCTGCGCTGCCGGGAAAAGCGCCCGGAGTCCCTTGACGTGCCCCCGTGCAGTACCCTAGAATAGGGATATCTTGGCAAAGGAGTTGAATGAAATGGCCGCGGATGATGAGGTCATTACGCTGGTGGATGAAGACGGGGAAGAGCACGATTTCAGCGTGCTGGACATTTTGGAGGTTGACGGCGAAGAATACGCCATCCTGGTCCCTGTAGCCGACGACGAGCAGGAAGACGAGGTCGTCATCTTTAAGTTTGCGGAAGACGAAGAGGGTAACGAGATTTTGATCGACGTCGAAGACGAGGAGTGGGAAAAAGTCGCTGACGCCTGGCAGGAAAAGGTAGGAAGCGAGCACTAAAAGGACGGCGCGGTTTTTCAACGCCCTCCTAGGATTTACGGGGGGCCGGCACGAATATGTTTTGGTACTGCCAGGAGACCGCTGAAAAACTGCGCCTGGCTTTGTCAGGCTCGCCGCCCAGTGCTCACGTACCACCCTGTACGCTCCGCGCTGGCCGGCTTCGCCTTCCGCGCCATGCTTGCTTTTGAGCAGTCTCAGGATAACTTCCAAAGCACGGCCGTACCCTACAGACGCCTATGCCAAAACCATTGTTTTGGCTTTTTGCCGGCACACTGTCAGGCGCCACGCCTCAAAGTTAATGGTGCACATTCAGTTGTCTCCGAGGAGGGAGCACGGTGACCGTCCAGAGGAACATCTTTTTTGTTATTCTTGGACTTCTGGTTGCCGTGTTTATTTTTTTTGGCGCCTTTTGGGGGCTGGTCGCCAGCGAGGCGCACGAAGGCAGAATTTTTGAGGGGGTTACCGTACGGGGCGTCAGCCTGTCGGGCATGAGCCGGGATGAGGCGGCGGCGAAGATCAGGGCCCTGGAGGCCGAGATGAGGGAGACGCCCATAACGTTCGTCCTGGATGGCTACAGCTGGCCGGTTACCCTGGCGGAGCTCGGATTTCGCCTTGACGCCGAAGGCATGGCGGACCGCGCGTTCAAGGTCGGGAGAAGCGGCTTTTTCGTAGGCCAGTGGCTGGAAAGGCGACGGCTGGAGCGAGAGGGCCGCGAGATCGGCACGGTCGCCGAGATCGACAGGGAACGGATGGAGTTTATCGTGGGTCAGCTGGCAAGGGGCTTTACGCGGGAGGCCCGCGACGCCGGCTTCACAATCACCGAAAACGACCGGGTGGAGATCGTGCCCAGCCAGGACGGCCTACGGGTTGACTTCGACCGGCTCTACCGGGATATCGTGGCAACGGCGCAGGGGAAGAGCGGCGGCAGGGTGGCCGTGCGCCTGGTGCGCGTTGCCCCCCGGCATACCGAGGACGAAGTCAGGGCCATGGGTATCACCGGAAAGATCGCCGAGTACACGACCTATTTCGACCCCAAGCTTGTAGACCGCTCCTACAACGTCAGCGTTGCCGCTTCGGCCCTCAACAACCTCCTGGTTGCCCCGGGGGAAACGGTTTCCTTCAACGAAATCGTCGGTCCGCGCTCCCTTGAGCATGGTTACCGCAACGCGCCGATCATTATTGAAAACCAGTTCCAGGACGGGATGGGCGGCGGGGTCTGCCAGGTGTCCTCGACGCTCTACAACGCCGTCCTTCTCGCCAAACTCGAGATCGTGGAGCGTTCGCACCATTCCCTTCCCGTAACTTACGTCCCGATCGGCAGGGACGCGACGGTGGTTTACGGGCATATCGACTTCAAGTTCAGGAACCCTGATCCGACGTATGTGTACGTACGCTCCGAAATAGGGAAATCCCACCTGACCATCAAGATCTTCGGCCACGTCCGGGAAAACCGCCGCGTGGAGATCAAGAGCTGGGTGACGCAGACTTTTGAACCCAAAGTGCTCCGCGAGGACGATCCCGACCTGGAGGCGGGGAAAGAAGTCGTCAAACGCCAGGGGTTGCGGGGATACAAGGCGGAAGCGGAACGGTGGGTATGGGATAACGGGAAGCTGCGGAAGGAGAAGCTTCCTTCGAGTCATTATCACCCGCTCGACAAAATCATTGCCGTTGGTGTCAAAGCGCAGCCCGCAACCATTTCACCTCCTGCCGACATGCCGGTTCCCGAGGTGCTGCCGCCTCCCGATGGAGAACAGCCGCCGGCCGCCGGGGGAGAGCAGCCCGACCGCTAAAGCAAATACCAGGGAAACGGGTCCTTTTGCAGGGCCTGTTTTTTTGTTTGCATACAGCCTCTGCTGGTTCGTTGCTGTTTATTGTTTCTTTAATAAAGAGACTACACCGGCATATAGTTAACTAGTTACTCCTGAAGAAGGCTGGAGAAGGAGGTGCCGCCGTGAAAAAGATCGTGGTCGCCGGAAGGAACGATTCCGGGAAATCGACCGTCGTCGGCGAACTCTACAAGGGGTTAAGGGCCAGGGGATACCAGCCGCTGGCCGTCGGCTCCGGGGTGCAGGATGAAAAACCCTACTACTACAAGGGGGTCGACCCGAACTACGTCACCATCGCTATACCGGAGAGCGGGCGCGACGTGGCCGAGGATATCGAACGCGTGCTGAGGCACTGCGTAAACCTGATCAAGGAGAAGAACCAGCTGATCCTGCAGGCCCGCAGGGCACTGGACGACCTGAACAAGGTACGCTCGGTCCTGGAACTGGGCCACCTCTCTCAAAAAGACATCCCGCCGGTTTCGACCATCCCCGACGTGGCCCTGATCGAGGCCGTCGGCATCAACGACGGCTATAAATCCCCCGAGAGCCGGCAGATCGCCGACGTGCTGGTCTCCGTGGTGCCGGCGAACATGAAGAGCGAGATTCTGATGGACACCGGGAACATCCTGCTCGACGAGGCCGACGTGCTGGTCGTGACCAAAGTGGATGAAACGCCGCGCAGCGTCACCTCGACCACGGTCAAGCTCCTCCAGCGGTTCCACCGTTATAAGCCCATTATCCCGGTGGTGGCCACGCAGGGGGTGCATATGGAACTGGTCGTCGATGAGGTCGTTAAGAGGTTCATCGAACCCATGGTCCTCATCGACCAGCCGGCGGGGACGGTTATCGATTAGTCCCGGCGGTCCGCCTGCGTTCCGCAGCGGGAGGGGATGTTGCGCTTCCAAGGCGGGCGTGAAAATGGTATAATCAAACAACGCCGGTCGCTTTTTGCAGCGCTCCGGCCGACAGCCGATGAACGCCCGAGGAGCTTGCCGTTGTGCCGTTTTTGACCGATACCGTGACCAAAGACAAACTGCTGCGCATGGCCCTTGTTTTGTTCGCTCTTTCCGTGATTGCAACAGGGCTTATCGGGCTGTTCGTGGTTTCATCTCTGGGACCGGCCGCTCCCGGCAGCACGGCGACGGTGCGCGTGGAGATCCCGCCCAGGGTGACGAGCGGCCAGATCGCCAGGCTGCTGGCCGACAAGGATGTCATCAGGAGCGCCGGGGCTTTTCGCCTCTATGCGTGGTATAAAGGTCTCGACGGGTCGTTGCGGGCCGGCGAGTATGACCTTTCCCCCGGCGATTCCGTTCCTCAGATTATCGTGCAGCTGGTTGCCGGACGGGGGACGCTCCATTCATTCACGGTGCCTGAAGGTTACAATACCGAGCAGATCGCCGATCTGCTCGCCGCAAAGGGCCTGGCCGACCGTGAACGGTTCCTGGACGCGGCGGCCCATTACGATTTCGGCATCGCCTTCGTCAAAGGCCTGCCCGAGGGCGAGCGCCGCCTGGAGGGCTACCTTTTCCCCGATACTTACAGCATCGGCAAGGACGTTACGGAAACGGTCATCATCAACCAGATGCTTTCACGTTTCGCCAGGGAGGCGGAGCTTCTCAACCTTGATGAGGAGGCGGCCAAAGCCGGACTCACCTTTCACCAGGCCGTAACACTGGCTTCCTTGATCGAACGCGAGGCCAAAATCGATCACGAGCGGGCCGTTATTTCCGGGGTGCTCCATAACCGCCTGCGCATGAGCATGCCGCTCCAGGTCGACGCCACCGTGCTGTACGCCCTCGGCAAGACCGCCACCGAGCAGGTGACCTACAAGGACCTCGAGGTCGCCTCCCCGTACAATACCTACCGGGTCGTGGGGTTGCCCCCCGGCCCTATCGCCAACCCCGGTCGGGCGTCCCTTGAAGCCGCCGTGCATCCCGCCAGGGTCCCGTACCTTTACTATGTCGCCAAGGCGGACGGAAGCCACGCCTTTGCCCGTTCGCTCGCCGAGCACAACGAGAACATCCGCAAGTACCGCTGAGACTGTTTGACGGTGTTCCGCTCCTGATGCGGATACTGGAAGAAACCTCCGGTCACACTATTAGTAACTAGATAGCTGACTGCGAGGTTTTTCTGTGTCCGGATTTTCTCAAAAAAGAATAGCCATGCTCGGATGGGGGCTTGTGACCTGTCTGGCGCTGCTCGTCTGGCGCCTGTCCGTCATCCAGATCGCCGAGCACGAGCGGCTTGCCGCCGCCAACGCCCGGCAGGTCTCGGTCAGCGTTTCCCTGGAGGAGGTGCCGCGGGGCAACATCCTCGACCGCAACGGTGTGCCTCTGACCGGGTTCGAGAGAGCCGACAGGATTGTGGTCATCCCTCAGCTCCTGGAAGACAGGGCGAAGGTAGCCGAAGAGCTGGCCGCCGTCCTGGATGTTCCGCGCGGGGAGGTCGAGACGGCCCTGGAAAGCGCCTGCTGCCTCCCGTACAACCTTGATGTCCGGCAGAAGAAGCTCATCCAGGCCTCCCGGCGGCCGGGAGTGTATGTGGCCGAAGTTGTGCTCAGATACGGGGAAAACCAACGGGCTTCGCACCTCATCGGCTACGTCGGCCCCATCGCATCGACCGAAGAGTTAAACAGCCTCCGGCAGTACGGTAAGCCGTACCGCCTGGGCGACCTTGTGGGGAAGTCCGGCCTCGAAAAATATTACGAGCCGGATCTTAAGGGCCTTTACCCGGTGAAGACGGCGCGCTGCTACGTCGACGCCTGCGGGAAACCGCTCCCGGGTCTGGGGTACGTGGAGGGTAAAGAGCGTGATACAGGGCGCCGGGACCTCATCCTGACAATCGACCGGGAATTCCAGCAGGCTGTCGAGGATGTCCTGGACCGTCATATGGTTTCAGGCGCCGTGGTGGTGATGGACGTTCAAACCGGCGACGTCCTGGCCATGGCTTCGCGGCCGGTTTTTGACCCGCGCCGGCCCGGCGAGGCTTTAAAGGAAACGGAGGCTTTTGTCAATCACGCGCTTGCGCTCTACCAGCCCGGGTCGGTCTTTAAGACGGTCGTTGCCGCCGCCGCTCTTGAACGGGGAATTGTAAGGCCCGACAGCGAGTTTATCTGCGCCGGGCGCGGCGAGCAGCTGATCGCCTGCTGGAAGGATGAAGGCCACGGCAGGCTGACCTTCGCCGACGCCTTCGCTAACTCGTGCAACCCCACGTTTGCCAAAGTCGCTCTCAAGCTCGGGGCCGACGGGATTATCGAGTATGCCCGGCGCTTGGGTTTAGGCGAGCAACGGCTGCTGGGGTTTCCCTACCCGCCCGATCCCCGTCAGGACCTGGACATGATCGCCGAGCCGTACAATCTCGTCAACGCTGCGGTCGGTCAGGGCCCCGTACTGGTAACGCCTCTGCAGGTGGCGTCAATGGTGGCGGCTATCGCAAACGACGGGGTGTACCGCGTACCCCGGCTGGTCCGGGAAGTCCGGCAGGGCGGCACGGTGCTGCGGATTGTGACAGCCGATCAAGGAAAGCGCGCGGTGTCCCCGGGCACGGCCGCCACGCTGAGGGAACTCATGACACTGGTAACGACGGCCGGCAACGGCCGGGGCGGTTACCTAGCCGGACCGGGAAGCGCCGGAAAGACCGGAACGGCTCAGGTCGGCGACGGCACGCGGACCAGCGGCTGGTTTGCGGGATATTTTCCGCTCGACAGACCCCGGTTTGCCATCGTCGTTCTGGCGGAGAACGCGGAAAGCGGGGGAAAGACGGCCGCGCCCCTGTTCCGCGAAATAGCCCGGGCTATTATTGAGCAAGGCGGTTTGCCTTAACTGCGCCTGTATTAGTGGGTAGTGTAAGACTTTAGTAGGTAACCAGAGGGGTTACGAAGAAAAGAGACCTCTGGCGGCTGCCCCGGAGGGCAGCCGACTCCCGGGCAAGGAGTGAGAGGTCTCGTGATCAAAGTTCGCCTTATCGTGCAGGTAGTCCTTCTGTTGGCGAAGGGGATCTTCGAGATTTTACGGTCGGTTGCCAACGTAAGAGAGCTGGAAGAGAGAATGCAGCGTTTAGTGCAAGAGGCGGCTCTCAGGCTTTTTCGTGCGGCATTGGAAGAGATCGACGGGGCACTCGCCGCCCAGAGGGACACCAAGAAGTACAAGAGCGTCGGGTTCCGTGAGCGGACCCTGATCACCAGCTTCGGCGAGTTAAGATTGAAGAGGCGCTTGTATCTGGATACGGAGACAGGCGACTACCGTTTCCTCCTGGACGAGGCCTTGGGGTTAACCGAGGGGCAACGGATGAGTCCGCGGATAACCGAACTGACTGTAGAACTGGCGACAGAGATGCCCTTTCGCCGGGCTGAGAAAATCCTCAGCTATTTAGTGCCGGGGATCAGCGCCATGACCATCTGGTCGCGGGTGCAAGAAAGCGGCCGACGTGCGGCTGAGCACAGCGCCTTGCGACGGGCCGCGATATTCGAACAAGGCGCGGTGCCGGCGGGGAGCAAAGAGATCCGCACCCTGTTCATCGAAGCCGACGGCGTCTGGGTAAGACAGCAACGGACCCGGGAACGCGGCGGAGAGATCAAGCTGGTGGTGGGATACGAAGGGAAAGAAGGGTGTCCCCGGTCCTTAAAAGGGCGACAGACGGTAGCCGGGCTGGTCGACGGTGAAGCTATTTGGGAAGAGGCAAGCGCCGTATTCGGCGAGCGGTGGGCCTTAGAGAAAGTAGCGCAAGTACGGATTGGAGGCGATGGAGCACCCTGGATCGCGAACGGGGGGAAGGCCTGTTTCCCCGGGGCCAGCTACCACCTGGATCCCTTTCATCTCCGGCGGCGCTTGACCGAGGCCCTGGCCTTCAGCGAAGAGATTTATGGCGAAGTCAGCACTTGCATTGCTAGGTTGAATCAAGAGGCCACCGTGGCGGTCTTGGATCGGGCCTTAAAGAAGGCTCGGGGGCGCGCGGCGCGGAAGCGTATCCGAGAGCTGAAGCAATACCTCATCGACAACTGGGAGGGGATCAGCACTTTACCGGAAGAGGAAAGGCTGGGCACCATCGAGGGGCAGGTACGGCACACCCTGGCCCGGCGGATGAAACGGATTGGAGCGCGCTGGACTCCGCGCGGGGCAGACCATATGGCTCGTTTACTGGCCGCCCGTGCCAATGGTGAACTTAGGGTTTATGCGGCGTCTGACGGCGTCGTGAATGCGCCGCTGTTGGAGCAGGTGATCCGCGTTGGGGGTATTGAGCAGCCGCAAAGGCTAAGACGGGAGGACCTGGAGAACTGGCTCAGAGCAGAAATGCCGGCGCTCAAAGGCCCTTGTGCCGGCGAACCGTGGGTCAAACACGTCTTGCGGCAATTGGCTTCTCTGCCGGCCTTACTGTCGGCGTAAGCTAAAATAATCCACGGGAGTCTACCTACTAACTCTTGACACGGCCGTATTAGTGCCAGCGTATTTACGCTAAAGCCCAACTATATTAAAATGAAGATAATTAACTTGTTGATGCGCCTTTGGGTTCGCCACTTCATTTAGAGGGTGATCAGCGTGATTATTCGCGGGCAGCAGATCCGTCTTCTGCGTGAGGAGCGGGGTTACACCCTCCAGGAACTCGCCAGCCGGGCACATCTGTCTCTCTCCTACCTTTCGGAAATCGAACGGGAATCCAAGCGCCCTTCCCTGAAGACCATCGAGAAACTTGCTGCGGCCCTCAATGTTTCCAAGGCGCGGTTGCTGGACGGGGGATCGGGCAAAGACGGAGCCCTTTCCATCGGCGAGAAAATCAGGGTGATCCGCACGGAGAAGGGCATGTCTTTGAATGACCTGGCCTCCGCCGCCGGGATCTCGCCTTCCTACCTCAGCGAAATCGAGCGGGGATCGGTTTACCCCTCGCTGGCGACACTGAAGCAAATCGCCAGGGAACTCGGGGTTTCGGCGCTCGTCCTCATGAGCTACGAGGGTTCGCTGGGGCATAAACTAAAAACTCTGCGTGAAGAATATGGAATGACCCAGGCGCAGCTGGCGCGCGCGGCGGGGGTCACGGCCGGGCTGATCGGCCAGATCGAACAGGGCAAAGTTCAGCCTTCCCTGAAAACCCTGGAAAAGCTGGCCCAGGTCATGGGGGTTACTCCCTGTTATTTCATCATGGAGCCCGGGGCCGTTGACCAGATGCTCAGCATGATGAACCCCGAGCTGCGGGAGCTGTTGATGCACCCCAATGTCCAGGCCATTTTGAACATGGCGTGTAACCTCAGCCGCAGCGAACTCCAGTTTGTGCTGCAGTTTATCCAGTTGTACAAGCAGTCGGGGTGTGGCAACGCGTCGGGCTGACGGGCGTGCTCCGTTTTCGACGGCTGGGTCTTGTCCGGTGGAATCTTCTGTATTAAAATAGTAAGAAGTTTGAACCAGGGGGAAAGGTGTTAACCCGATGCCGATTTACGAATACAAATGCAATAATTGTGAGCATAAATTCAGTGTCTTGCTGCCCGTAACCGAAAGGGCCAGAGTTACGTGTCCCAAGTGTCTGTCGGATAACGTCCGCCGGGAGTTTTCGCTTTTTGCCCCGCGCTCTAGCGGTGCGAACACTTGCAGCAGCAGCGGTTCCAGCGGATGAAGGTTTTAAACGGGAGACGGTTGTTTCCCCTAACTTTTTAGAATTGGGAGGATGGTTCTGCAGATGGCACTCGAGATTACCGAAAACAATTTTGAGCAGGAAGTTCTCCAGAGCCGGGAGCCTGTGCTGTTGGATTTCTGGGCGGCGTGGTGCGGACCCTGCCGCAGCATCGCGCCTATTATTGAGCAGGTGGCCGTTGAGTTCAAAGGCAAAATGAAAGTGGGCAAGGTCAACGTCGACGAAAACAGGGAACTGGCCATCAAGTTCGGTATCAAGGGCATTCCCACCCTGCTTTTCTTTAAGGAAGGAAAGGTCGTCGGACAAGAAGTGGGGTACGTGGCCAAGGACACCCTCGTGGACAAAATCAACACGATACTGGGGTAGTTGAATGTGAACGAGGCTTTAGTGAGCTATCTCGTTAAGGGTATGTCTTGCGAACATTGCAAGAACGCGGTCGCGAAGGCCGTCCGCAGCGTTAACGGAGTGACGGCGGTGGAAGTCAACCTCCCTGCGGGGGAGGTCGTCGTCCGTCTGCGGGATCCGGCCGTTGCCGGGCTTGTCAGGGATGCCATCGTCCGGTCGGGGTACGACGTCGCCGCTGTCCGGGACAAAACGATCTGAACATCGGCTCGACGGCAGCGTTTTTCTTATTTGTGCTTGTAACTCCTGCGACGCTGTGGTATACTTACCTTGATTTGGATTGCGAGGAGTTTTCCGAAGGAGTGGGTTGACCCCACTCCTTCGTCTTAATACTTGTTGAGAACGAGGAGGATTTAGGTGACCGTCAATAAGGTAGCGGCCAGGGTGGAGGAGCTGGCTGCCCCGCTGGCAAAAGCTCAGGGTGTGGAACTCGTGGACGTCGAGTACGTGAAAGAGGGAGGGCAATGGTACCTCCGTCTTTTTATTGACAAGCCCGGCGGAGTCGGGCTTGTTGATTGTCAGGGCTTATCGGAAAAGCTTGACAAGGTCCTTGACGAGGTCGACATCATACCGCACGCCTACTTTTTGGAGGTATCCTCTCCGGGGTTGGAGAGGCCGCTGAAAAAGAGGGAGGATTACGTGCGATTCGAGGGCCGTCTGGCCAACATCAAGACGTTCGCGCCGATCAACGGGCGCAAGCGGTTTTTGGGACGTATCAAGGCCAGTCACGATGACGGCGTTCTCCTCGACACCGGCAAGGAAGAGATTATCATCCCTTGGAGTTCTATCGCCAGCGCGCGTCTGGCCCTTGAACTATAGGGGGTTACGTATGGAGGGTGCCACATGAACACTGAGTTCCTAGCGGCTCTGCGCGACCTGGAAAAAGAAAGGGCCATCGCTGTCGACGTTTTGCTGGAAGCGATCGAAGCAGCGCTTCTGTCAGCTTTCAAGCGTAATTTCGGCTCTTCGACGAATGCCAGGGTGCACATCGACCGCCATACGGGCGATGTCAAGGTCTTTGCCAAGCGCACCGTCGTCGAAAAAGTAGAAGACCCCGGGCAGCAGATCAGCCTGGAAGAAGCGAGAAAGATCAATCCGGCCTATGAATTGGACGACGTGGTGGAAACCGAAATCACGCCCCGCAACTTCGGGCGGATCGCGGCACAAACCGCCAAGCAGGTTGTGGTTCAGCGCATTCGCGAGGCCGAGCGTAATATCGTCTTCGAGGAGTTTTCCAATCGCGAGGGCGACGTCGTTACCGGAACGATTCAGCGTATCGAGCAACGCACCTGCTATATTGAGCTGGGCAAGGCCGAGGCCGTACTCACCCCCAACGAGCAGATTCCGGGAGAGATCTACCGGCCGGGGCAAAGGATCAAGACCTACATCGTGGAGGTCAAGAAGACCAGCAAGGGCCCGTTGATTGTCGTGTCGCGGACCCATCCGGGTCTTTTGAAGCGGCTGTTTGAGATTGAAGTGCCGGAACTGCACGAGGGTATCGTCGAGCTTAAGGCGATTGCCCGCGAGGCGGGGATCCGGTCCAAGATCGCCGTCTATTCGAGCGACGAGAACATCGACCCCGTAGGCGCCTGCGTCGGTCCCAAGGGCGTGCGGGTCCAGGCCATCGTCAACGAGTTGAACGGAGAGAAAATCGACGTAGTGCGATGGTATTCCGATCCTTCAAAATTCGTTGCCGCGTCCTTAAGCCCGGCCAAGGTGATCGCCGTCGAGGTTTGGGAAGACGAAAAGATAGCCCGCGTCATCGTTCCTGATTATCAGCTTTCGCTGGCGATAGGCAAGGAAGGACAGAACGCGCGCCTGGCCGCCAAGCTGACGGGGTGGAAGATCGACATCAAGAGCGAGAGCCAGATGGCCGAGATATATCAGGAGTACCTATCCCAAGGCTACGAAATCTAAAGGATCGTTGAAAAACGTAGTCTGACACATGGGAAGCGAGAGGCGAGAGGTCAGAGGTGAGTACTCGAAGGGATTCGCTTTCGCGAATTCCACCCTAAACCCTCACATCCGACTTCCCACATCCCACTTCTTGATTGAATGGGGGGTTAAGGTGGCGCGCGTTAAGAAGGTCCCTCTGCGCAAATGCGTCGGCTGCCAGGAGATGAAGGCCAAACGGGAGTTAATACGCGTTGTCAGGACGCCTGAGGGAAATATAGAACTCGACTTGACAGGGAAGCGGGCCGGGCGCGGCGCCTACATCTGCCCGAACGCCCGCTGCTTCGACGCCGCCGTCCATGCCAGGAGGCTGGCCAAGGCTTTGCAGTGCAATATCGGCCAAGAGGTATTACTTCGGGTCCGGGAGGCGATTGAAGGGCGTGAACTCGGTATTCAAACTGCTGGGCCTGGGGCAAAGAGCCCGTAGCGTGGTTTCGGGTGACGAAGGCGTGCGGGCCAAGCTGGAGCGGCGCCAGGCCAAATTGGTCATTATCGCGGGCGACGCGGCCCCCAGCACGCGCGACGATTTTGTCGCGCTGGCCAGGCGGTTCGGTGTTCCCTGCGTCGTTTACGGACAAAAAGGAGAGCTGGGCGCGGCCGTCGGCAAATCGCCGAGAGCGGTGCTTGCCCTGCTTGACGATAATTTGACGAAAAGGATTCTCAGCCTATTAACGCAACCGGAAGACTAGGCCCTGGTGTCCCGGTAATTTGGAGGTGGTTCGGTGGGCAAAAAGAGAGTACACGAAGTTGCTAAGGAGCTGGGTCTTGAGAGCAAGGAACTGATGAATGTTCTCAGCGGGCTGGGTATCAGCGTGAAATCACCCTTGAGTACCCTGGATGACGCGCAAATCGCCGCTGTGGGCAGGCATCTGGGCAGACCGGCCGCAAAAGAGGGCGCCGATGCGCGGCGCAAAGAGAGCAGGCAGCCTTCGAAGAAACAGGCTGCCGGCCCGGGTGCCGAGGCCGGTGCCCCGCCGCCCGATGCCGGAGCGCGGAAGGCCCAGCCTGAGCCTGCTGCTCCCGGGCCCGCTGCTCCCGGGACGGCGCCCAAGCCCCGCCCTGTCCGCCTTAGCCAGTATGGACCAGGTCTAGTCGATAATGTGCCACAGCGACCACCCGACCGGAGATTTATGGAAAGGCCGCTGAACCTGCCCGGCAATATCAAGCCTCCGGTGCCATTCCTTACGGAGAAGAGGCCCGAAGAGCCGGCTCGCGAGCCCGCTCCCGGCGTTCAGGCGCCCGGCGAGGCTCCGGCCCGCCCGCCGGGGCGCGAAGAGACGGCCAAGACGGCACCGCCGGCGGCAACCGAGGCCGGGACCAAGGCCGCGCGAGGCCCGGCGGGGCCGGCCCCGTCTCCCCGGCCCGCTCCGCCCGCCAGGCAGGAAGGCAAAGCCGTACCGGGCCGTCCCCCGTATCAGGGGAGGCCGGCGGCCCCGGGCGGGGCGCCGAGGCCGCCTTTCCAGGGCCAGCAGCCGCCCCGCGACAACCGCGGCGTAGGGACGCGCCCCGGCGGCGGCATGCCGCATCATCAACAGGCGGGAGCCCGGCCCGATGGGCGTCCGCCAGCCCGCGACCAGGGCGCGGGGTTCCGTGGCGTCCAGGGCCCGGGTCCCCGTCCGGGTGGCGGGTATGCCGGAGGCCCGCGTCCCGGAGGCCCCCGACCGGCCGGTCCCCGGCCGGCGGCAGGCCGCCCAGGCCGCGTGCTCGACCTGAACAAGGCTATTCCCAAACCGCCGACACAGGTTGTCGAGGCGAAGCCCGACAAGGGAGCTGCCCAGCAGCGCCTGGCGGCGAACAAGGAGCGTGGCCCTCGCGAAAAGCGGTGGGATGAACGCAAGCCGTCGATCAGCGAGGCCAAGCTCCTGCCGCGCGGCCGTCGCCCCGCGCGTATGGAGAGGCCCCCGGTCGAGAAACGTACGGTGGTTTTGACCGATGCGTTGACTGTTAAGGACCTTGCCGAGAAGATGAGCGTCAAGGCGGCCGACGTCATCAAGGAACTGATGATGCTTGGCGTCATGGCGACCATCAATCAGGAGATAGACATCGATACGGCTTCCATCGTGGCCAGCGAGATGGGCTACCCGGTGGAGATCAAGAAAGAGGAAGACATCGAGGAAGTTCAGCTCGTCCAGGAACAGGAGGACGATCCCGGCGACCTGGAGCCCAGGCCTCCCGTGGTGACGGTTATGGGGCACGTGGACCACGGTAAGACCTCGCTGCTTGACGCTATTCGCAACGCCAATGTGACCGCCACCGAGCACGGCGGCATTACGCAGCATATCGGGGCTTACCAGGTTCAGCATAAGGGCAAGAAGATAACCTTCCTCGATACCCCGGGACACGAGGCCTTTACGGCGATGCGCGCGCGCGGCGCCCGGGTTACCGACGTGGCCATTCTTGTCGTGGCGGCCGACGACGGCGTTATGCCGCAAACCGTGGAGGCCATTAACCACGCCAAGGCGGCGGGGGTGCCGATCATCGTCGCGATCAACAAGATCGACAAGCCGGAGGCGAACCCCGAGCGCATCAAGCAGCAGCTTACCGAGCACGGGCTCGTCGTCGAGGAGTGGGGCGGAGACGTTATCGCCGCCCCGGTGTCCGCCCTCAAGCACCAGGGCCTCGAAGAACTTCTGGAAATGGTGCTCCTGGTCGCGGAAATGAGCGAGTTCAAGGCCAATCCGAAGCGGTTGGCCCGGGGAACGATCGTGGAGTCGAAACTGGATAAGGGGCGCGGTCCGGTGGCTACCGTCCTGGTACAGAACGGAACGCTGCGGACGGGCGACGCCATTGTTGCCGGTCCGGTATTTGCCAGGGTGCGGGCGATGATCGACCATAAGGGCCGTTCGGTCAAGAAGGCCGGTCCCTCGATGCCCGTTGAAATACTTGGTTTTTCCGAGGTGCCGGCGGCCGGCGATACCTTCTTCGTCGTCGAGGATGAGAGGGTGGCCCGCCAGATCGCCATAAAACGGCAGGCCAAAAAGCGCCAGGAAGAGCTCAAAGCCGTCGGGCGGATCAGCCTGGAGGACGTCTTCAAGCGCATCCAGGAAGGCGAGGTTAGGGAACTGCCGCTTATTCTCAAGGCCGACGTCCAGGGTTCTGTGGAGGCTCTGGCCCAGGCCCTCGAACGCCTGAGCACGGAAGAAGTGAAGGTGCACCTGATCCACCAGGGAGTGGGCGCGATCAGGGAAACCGATATCCTTCTCGCGTCGGCCTCGAATGCCATCATCATCGGGTTCAACGTCAGGCCCGACGTTAATGCCCGCCGCGCTGCGGAACGGGAAAAGGTCGAAATCAGGCTCTACCAGGTTATTTACGACGCGATCAACGATGTTCGCGCCGCTCTTTCCGGCCTGCTCGAGCCCGAATACCGCGAGGTCGTGCTGGGCCACGCCGAGATCCGCAAGGTGTTCCACGCCTCCAAGCTGGGCAATATCGCCGGATGCTACGTGACCGAGGGCAAGATAACACGGGACGCCAACGTGCGGCTGATTCGTGATGGAGTGGTCATCCATCAGGGCAAGCTATCATCGTTGAAGCGCTTCAAGGATGACGTCAAGGAAGTGGCGCAGGGTTACGAGTGCGGACTGACGCTGGAAAACTACAACGACATTCATGAAGGCGACGAACTTGAATTCTTCACCACCGAAATGATTAAGCGCGAGCTTTAGGAGGTGCCGCGATGGGCTACCGGCCGGAGCGCCTGGCTGAAGTTGTCAAGGAAGAGCTGTCCGACCTGCTGAAACAGATGAAGGACCCGCGCCTTGGGTTTATCACCGTAACCGGAGCCGAGGTCTCTCTGGACCTCAGGCACGTTAAGGTTTTCGTCAGCGTCTTCGGGCCGGAGGAGCAGCAGTCCCAGTGCATGCAGGTCCTGAACAAGGCCCAGGGTTACCTGCGGACCGAACTCGGCCGGCGCATCAGGCTGCGGCACACTCCGGAACTGACCTTTAAGCTGGATCATTCCATAAGCGAAGGGATGCGCCTCAGCGCCCTTTTGGACGAGCTGAAAAGGGAGAGGCCCGGGGGTAATGAATAAAAGCCTGCGGGAAATAGCAGACATACTGCTCAAGGCGCACAGCGTGATTCTGGCCGGGCACGTCATGCCCGACGGGGATTCCGTGGGCTCGACGGCCGCCCTGGGGTTGATGCTCGAGCACCTGGGCAAGAGGGTTACTCTTGTCAGCAACGACCCTATCCCGTCGACATACACCTTCCTGCCGGGATCGGACAAGTTCGTCATCGGCCGGGTGCCGGCCGGGGAGTACGACCTTTTTGTCGTGCTCGACTGTTCGGTTCCGGAAAGAACAGGCGAGTCGTTGAGGGTACTTCTCGACAAGCCGGGGCCCGCTGTCTTAAACCTGGATCACCATGCGTCGACGCCTCTTTACGGCGACTACAATTACATCGACCCCAAGGCTTCGGCGGTGGGGGAAATCGTCTTCGACCTGGGAGAGCTGCTGGGGGTCCCGTTGAGCCTGGATATCGCCACCTGTTTATATACGGCGATCTCCACCGACACCGGGTCCTTCCGCTACGACAACACCACCGCGGGGACCCATCGCCGCGTAGCCCGGCTGATCGAGTGCGGCCTGTCGCCCTCGGAGGTCAGCACGCTGATCTACGACGAAAAGCCGCTGTCTTCGCTGCGTTTGCTGCATGCCGTCCTGGGTACGCTGAAGGTCAGTCCATGCGGAACGGTGGCCTGGATGAGAATGACGCGCCGCATGGAAAGAGAAGCTGGAGCAACCGACGACGAAGCGGAGGGCCTGATCAATTACGCGCGCGTGATCGAAGGCGTCGAAATCGCCCTCTTCTTTCGGGAGACAGGGCCCGACCGGTACAAGGTGGGTTTCCGCTCCAAGCGCGCGGTCGACGTCAGTAAGCTGGCCCAGCTCTTCGGCGGGGGCGGCCACCCCCGGGCGTCGGGATGCTCGGTCGAGGGCCCCTACGAGGAAGTTGAACAACGCCTGGTTGACGCTGCCGTTGCGGCGGCAAGAGAGGGTTTGCATGGACGGTATTCTAAATATCCTAAAACCCCCGGGGATGACCTCACATGACGTTGTCAGCTTTGTCCGGCGTCAGAGCGGTTTAAAGAAAGTCGGTCACAGCGGGACGCTTGACCCCGGCGCCTGCGGGGTCCTGGTAATCTGCCTGGGCAGGGCGACCAGAAGCATACGGTTTCTCAGCGCCAACGATAAGACCTACCGTGCCGAAGTCACCTTCGGCCTTACAACTGACACGCAAGACGCTTTCGGAAAAATCACCTCCCGCGATGATGCTTCCTCGCTGAGCGCGGAAGAGATTCTTGCCGCCCTCAAAAGCCTGGAAGGCAGGCAGATGCAGGTTCCGCCCATGATTTCCGCCGTAAAACAGGGCGGCAGAAAGCTGTACGAAATCGCCCGCGAGGGCCTGGAAGTGGAGCGCGAGCCGAGGGCCATCGAGGTGTATGCAATCAAGCCCGTACACCTTGCCGGCCTGGGGACAAGCCATCCCCGTGCCTTGTTCGATGTGCACTGTTCCAAGGGAACTTACGTCCGTACGCTGTGCCACGAGGCCGGGCGCCGTCTGGGAAAAGGTGCGTGTCTTTCTTTCCTTTTGCGCACCTCGGTTGGCAGTTTTGACCTTCAGTCTTCTCTGACGCTTGGAGAGGTGAGGTTTTCAGCCGCCGCGGGCAGACTAAAACAAAGACTCATCGCTGTGGACGAAGCGCTGGCCTTTTTGCCGGGCGTCGTTGTCAGGCCGAGCGCCAGGGCCGCTGTCCTTTCGGGGAGAAGGCTCTTCGCGGCGGGCGTAACTTCAATGCCTGAAAAACTGCAAGGATTCGTAAGACTGGTGGATGATCGCGGGCTTTTAGCCGTGGCCGAATGCTGCGAGACCGAGCCAGTTTCTTTTCGGCCCGTATGGGTCTGGGCGAGACAGGACGACGGGGAGGCGCCGTAGGTGGATGTAAGAACCGTGTTTCACGGTCTCAAAACCGAATACCCGCGGATCATGCTTGGCCTGGGGAATTTTGACGGCGTGCATCGCGGGCACCAGGAACTGATCGCCGACGTGGTCAAAAAAGCGCAGACCAGCGGCTGCACGCCGGCCATATTCACCTTCAACCCTCACCCGCTCGCCGTTCTCCGACCGGAAGCGGCGCCTCCCATGCTGCTTTCGCCGCAGGCCAAGGAGCGTCTGATTGCGCGCCTCGGCGTCGAGCTCTTGCTCGCCGTACCGTTTACGCTCGACTTCGCCAGGCTTTTGCCGGAGGAATTCGTGGCCAGGGTACTGGTTCGGGAACTGAGCGTCAAGGCGGTCTTCGTCGGTTACAACTACACCTTTGGCTACAAAGGAAAGGGCACGCCGGAGACTTTGAAGAAACTCGGGGCCCTGCACGGTTTCGAAGTGCATGTTATCCCTCCGGTAAGCATCGACGGGCGTGTTGTCTCCAGCACCCTGATCCGCGAAGAGCTTTTTGCGGGCCGTATCGAGGAGGCCCGGAAGCTGCTGGGGTACCACCCGTTTGTTGAAGGGGTCGTTGTCCAGGGCGACAGGCGGGGCCGCAGCCTTGGTTTCCCTACGGCGAACCTGGAGCTGACCGAAAGCCTGTTGACCCCGCCGAACGGCGTTTACGCGGTCAAGGTTCAACTCGACGGCGAAACCTACTTGGGTGTGGCCAACGTGGGTTTGCGCCCGACATTTAAGGACAACAATAACAGCAGAAACATTGAAGTCCACCTTTTTGATTTCCAGGGCGACCTGTACGGGGTGCCGATTAGGATTCTTTTTCAGCGGCGCCTGCGCGACGAAAAGAAATTCGCCAGCGTGCAGGATTTGATCCGGCAAATTGAAGATGATATCCGTGCCGCCCGGGCGGTCAATATTGATTAAAAAAGCCGTCCGTTCACCAAGGAAGTTGGATGACGTTTACATCTGCTTTTGACTATGCTAAAATAAGGCGGGTGTAAAGGTGGGCTGCAACTATGAACGACGCGCTTCTCAAACTGCCCGAGGCAGAGATGAAGAAGTGGGCCGAGCACATAGCGATGATCTGCCTTAGCGACGACTTCAGGCAGTTGAGGGATGAGCTGGAGGGGTTATACCGGGCGGCCGATATCGAACAAGCGCATCTGGCGGCCTTCAGCGACGCGTTGTTCGCCTTTCTTGCCGAAAAAGCGGCCAAGAGTGAACAATGACGCGCGTCAAGAGTGAACAATGACGCGCGTTATCATTACGGAACACGCCCGCAAGCGCCTGAAAGAAATGCGCCAGCAGGATATAAGCATTGCTGATATTGTGTCGGCGGCCAGGTCTATTCCCGGCACGATCGTCGCGGCGACAAGGTTTCGCGGTTTTACCGCGCGTTCGGGACGGGTATTCGATATGGTCGTGAAGGACATTCCCACCGGCCGCCTGGTGATCACCATTATCGGGAAGTGATGAACTGCATGCTAGGGTGAGCGTACCTCCGACGTCACGCTTGGCTTGCAGCGATTCAAAGCATAATCTGTGGAGGTGTTTTTCGTTGGCTCTCAACCCCAATCGTAAGCAGGAGATTATCAGCAAATTCAGGATTCACGAGAATGACACGGGATCGCCCGAGGTGCAGGTGGCCATCCTGACCGAGCGCATCAACTCTTTAAGCGAGCACCTCAAGGAACACAAGAAAGACTTTCACTCCCGCAGAGGGCTCCTGAAGATGGTCGGGCAGCGCCGGGCCTTGCTGAACTACCTGAAAGAAAACGATTTTGCCAGGTACCGTGCCATTGTAGAAAAACTCGGCTTGCGTAAATAAGGGGGACTATACCCCCCTTTTTTGCTATCACCGCAGACGAAATGTGGAGGGAAAAGGATTTCATGTCGCAACAATATATAAGACGCAGCATAGAAATCGGCGGCCGCGAACTGAGCGTGGAGATCGGCCGGATGGCGGGTCAGGCCAGCGGGTCGGCCCTGGCGCGCTACGGAGATACGGTGGTTTTGGTTGCCACCACGGCCGCCCAGTTGCGGGAAGGCCTTGATTTCTTCCCCCTGATGGTTGACTACGAGGAACGCCATTACGCTGTGGGTCGTATACCCGGCAGCTTCATGAAGCGCGAGGGACGCCCCGGTGAAAAGGCCATTCTGAACGCGCGCCTGATCGACCGTTCCATCCGTCCCTTGTTTCCCAAGCAGCTGCGCAAAGACGTGCACGTTGTGGCCACCGTGATGTCGGTCGACCAGGACTGCGCGCCCGTGATTACAGCGATGTTCGGGACGTCTTGCGCTTTGATGATCTCCGACATCCCGTTCAACGGTCCCATAGGCGGGGTGATCATCGGCCGGGTGGACGGGCGGCTGGTCGTCAATCCTACCCTGGAGCAGTCCGGCAAGAGCGACCTGCACCTCGTCGTGGCCGGCACCGAGACGGCCGTGAATATGGTCGAAGCCGGCGCGAATGAAGTCCCCGAGGACGTGATCATCGAGGCGATCGAGCTCGCCCACGGGGAAATCAAAAAGATCGTGCGGTTTGTCAACGAACTGCGCGCCGAGTGCCTGGCCCTGGGCCTGGCCAAGGAAAAGGAAGAGGTTTCCCCCGTAGAGCCGGCCCCCGAGCTGGTCGCCGCGGTTAAAGAGAACGCCAGGCAAAAGCTCCGCGAGGCCGTGCTTTACTGTAAGGACAACCGCCTGGAGAAAAAGCCGCGCGAGGAATATCTGGAAAACGTGATCAAAGAGCTGGTGGCCGCGGCCCTGGAGACTTTCCCCGAGCAGGAGGCCGCGATCAAGGAGATCGTCGACGCAACCGAAAAAGAAGTGGTCAGGGAGCTGATCGCCAGGGAGAAAGTCCGCATCGACGGGCGCGCCCTCGACGAGATCAGGGCGATCAGCGTCGAGGCTGGCATCCTGCCCCGGACGCACGGCTCCGGTCTGTTCCAACGGGGACAGACGCAGGTTCTCTCGGTCGTCACGCTGGGTGCCATCAGCGACGAGCAGATTCTGGACAACCTCGAGGCCGAGGAAAGCAAGCGGTTTATGCACCACTACAACTTCCCTTCCTACTCCACCGGGGAAACGCGCCCGATACGGTCCCCCGGGCGGCGCGAGATCGGTCACGGGGCCCTGGCTGAAAGGGCGATCGAGGCGGTTATCCCGCCGGAGGACAAGTTCCCTTACACCATCCGCATCGTCAGCGAGGTCCTCTCCTCGAACGGCTCGACGTCCATGGGCAGCGTCTGCGGTTCGACCCTGGCGCTGCTGGACGCCGGCGTGCCCGTGAAGGCGCCGGTGGCCGGTATCGCCATGGGCCTCATCAAGGAAGGCGATGACTTCACGATCCTTACCGATATCCAGGGGATCGAGGACCACCTGGGCGACATGGACTTCAAGGTGGCCGGCACGCGCAAAGGCATTACCGCGCTGCAGATGGACATCAAGATCGCCGGAGTCAACACCGAGATCCTGGGCAGGGCGCTCGCCCAAGCCAGAGATGCGCGGATGTTCATCCTAGACAAGATCGAAGAGCTTCTGCCCGCGCCCAGGCCCGAACTGTCGCCGTATGCGCCGCGGGTCCTGCATACCGTTATCGACCCCGACAAGATAAGGGAAGTCATCGGTCCCGGAGGTAAAGTCATTCGCAAGATCACCGAGGAGACAGGCGCCGATATCGACATCGAGGACGACGGGCGGTGCTTTATTACCGCTCCCAACCGCGAGGCGGCCGAAAAAGCGCTTTCCCTGATCAACGCTATTACGGCCGAGGTGGAGATAGGCAAGGTTTACCTTGGTCGCGTGGTCAAGGTCATGGATTTCGGCGCGTTCGTGGAGGTTATTCCCGGCGTTTTTGGCATGTCCGGCAAGGACGGCCTTGTGCACATTTCGCAGCTGGCGCCGGTCCGGGTGCGGGCTGTCGAGGATGTCGTCAAGGAAGGCGACCAGATCCTGGTCAAGGCCATCGGCTACGACCCTCAAGGCCGCCTGAAGCTGTCCAGGAAAGAAGCGATGACTCCCGAGGAACTGGCGACTTACAAAGGGGTCAAGGACGCTGCGCTGCCCGAGCGCGGCGAATCCGGCGACCGCGACCGCGGCGGCCGGAGGCCGCGTTCCCGCTTCGGGGGCGGCGGCCGCTCCAGCTAAGCCGGCGACGGCTGAGCAGAACAAATTTTACGACAACCCCTGACGGGGGTTGTTTGTTTTGATGGCAAATTTGCCGGGGCGCCCGCATAGTCATCACATGAGGTGAAGGACTTGCGAGCGTATTTTTTCAGCGGCAGGAAGATGGTTCTGCTAGTGGTTGCCGTGGTGGTCCCCTTGATCGGCGGATACCTGATGAGCCTGGAAAGGGCCGCCGTCCCGACGGTTGCGGAACCGATCTATAACGGTCCCGAAGACGGGAAGCGCGTCGCCCTGACCATAAACGTGGACTGGGGAGAGGAGTACCTGCCGGCGGTACTGGAAACATGCAAGCTTAAAAACGTTAAACTGACCTTTTTTGTCACCGGCCGTTGGGCGGCGAAGTTTCCCGACCTCGTGAAGCAAATGGCCGCTGCCGGACACGAAATCGGCAGTCATGGCTACGCGCACCCCCACCCCGATCACCTGTCCGTTGACGGCAATATGCGTGATATCCAAAAGGCGGAAGAGGTGCTCCAGGACATCCTGGGGGTTAAGCCCCGCCTGTACGCCCCCCCGTATGGGGAACGGGGAAACGCCGTTCTCCTGGCCGCCGAACAGCTGGGGTATAAGACGATCCTCTGGAGCGTAGATTCGGTTGACTGGAAATACAGGGATCAAAGGGCCATCATAAAACGCGTAACCCGCAAAATCCACCCCGGCGGGATCGTCCTGATGCATCCGACGGCGGCGACGGCGGCGGCGCTCCCCGACCTCATCGACGAACTTAGGATGCAGGGTTACGAGGTGAGGACGGTTTCGGAACTGCTTGAACAAGGCAAAGGACCTGACAATGCAGGTCCTTTGTTAATTGTAGGAGCGTATTTGGGATATGCTGTAAAGCGTGGAGCCGACTGCAGGATTTTCATGGAACGACGCGAATTGTTGGCGTGGAGGTAGAAGTATGGTAAGAAAGGTGACCCTCGCGAACGGGGTGCGCATTCTCACCGAGGAGATCCCCTACGTTCGCTCGGCCGCTGTGGGGATCTGGGTCGACGTCGGGTCGAGGGACGAAAACGAAAGGTTGAACGGCGCGTCGCACTTCATCGAGCACATGATGTTCAAGGGGACGGGCAAGCGGACCGCCAAGGACATCGCCGAGGCGCTCGATGCGGTCGGCGGCCAGCTTAACGCCTTTACCACCAAGGAATACACCTGCTATTACGCCAGAATTTTGGACGAGCATTTCGGGCTTGCCGTCGACGTCTTGACCGATATGCTCTTCAACTCCAGCTTCAGGGAAGAGGACGTCGAGCGGGAAAAGAACGTTATCGTGGAAGAAATCAAGATGTACGAGGACGCCCCCGACGAACTTGTGCACGACGTGTTCGCCAGCACCCTTTGGATGGGTCACGTTCTCGGCAGGCCGGTCATCGGCAACGCCGGCGTGGTCAAAGATATGTGCCGCGAAGACCTGCTCGCTTTCTACCGCGATCACTACCTGGACGGCGGGATAGTGATCGCGGCCGCCGGCAACATCAGGCACGAGGACGTCGTGGAGCAGCTTCAAGGGACGTTCGGGAACCTGCCGGCGGCGGCGCGGGTCAGGCGGCTGGATACCCCCACGCCTTGTCCGACCGTAAACTTCAAGGCCAAGGATACCGAGCAGGTGCACCTGGTACTGGGGACGCAGGGCTTGCCGTTCGGCGACGAGAGAATTTATCAGATTCAGGTGCTCAACACCGTTCTCGGCGGGGGCATCAGCTCGCGGCTTTTCCAGCAGATCCGCGAGGACCGCGGTTTGGTGTACAACATCTATTCCTATCACAGCTCGTATCACGATACCGGTGTCTTCTGCATCTACTGCGCGCTGTCCGGCCACAACGTCAACACGGTGCTGGAGCTGGTTATGGCCGAAATCGACAAGCTCAGGCGGGAGCCCGTCGACCGGGACGAGCTGAAAAGGGCGAAGGACCAGATCAAGGGAAATTTCCTGCTCAACCTCGAAAGCGTGAATACGCGGCTGACCAGGCTGGGGAAATCGGAGCTCTACCTGGGCAAGATCGTGCCGCCGGATGAAGTCGTGCGGAAGGTGGAGGCGGTGACCGCCGAACAGGTGCAGGACCTCGCCCGTAAGCTGCTGCGGCCTGACGCCTTTTGCCTGGCCTCGGTGGGCGCCTGGGAGGACGGCCGGTTCTGGCAGGAGGCGCTTGGGAGGCTTTTATAAAGCCTGAGCGTAATCGCTGCGACGGAGTGGCGCCCCGCCACTCCTTTTTAATTACAGCAACGGGAGGGTGACATGGAGATTAAATCTGACTGCCGCGTTAAAGTAAAGAAGGTGTGCCCGCTCATCGGCGGGAGCGTGCCCGAGCCCCGCTGCGCCACCAGCGGTTCGGCCGGCCTGGATTTGCCGGCTTGCATCAGTAATCCGGTAACCCTGGCACCGGGGGAGATCGTCGGAATACCGACCGGCATAGCCATCGAGCTGCCTTCCGAGTTGCTGGTTGCCCTGGTCTTCCCGCGCAGCGGCCTGGCGGCCAAACACGGCGTTACGCTGGCCAATGCCGTAGGCGTAATTGATGCGGATTACCGCGGCGAGATCGTTTGCCCGCTGATCAACCTGGGAAAGGAACCTTTCACCGTCAAGACCGGCGACCGGATCGCGCAGCTTCTGGTTGTATCGCTGGTCAAGCCGGCATTGGAGTGGGTCGAAGAACTGTCGCCCAGCGGGCGCGGCGCCGGCGGCTTTGGTTCTACGGGCATTTAATACGGCTATTTTTTTCGGATGAAGGGTGGACATATTTCCACAACCTGTCCCATAGACATTATCTAGGAGAGTGTTGCAAAGTTAACGTATCGGGTTCAGGCACAGTTTTTCAACGGTCTCCTAGGGGGTGGAAGTATGGGAACCCTTCTATTCCTTTTGCTGGCCTTCATACTCCTGAGTGTCTTTTTCATTTGGGAGCGCAGTCGTCCCCAGGTGTACAGAGCGGCCAAGTCCTGGGACCTCAACGAACCGTCCCCTTTATCCCGCGCCATCACGGGCTTGCTCGGGGTTGGCGGGGGTATATACCTTTCGCTCCAGCTCTTCATCGGCTTTCTTGAGATCGAGGTTCCGTCGCTGGTCAGCCTGGGGGGCATGAAGGTCGATCCCGTCGCCACGCTCTCCTTGAGCCTGGCGATCATCCAGGCGTTTATCCAGTATTTTTACCGTCGCTTCGTAATACGGTAGGGAGGCTAGCGGGTATGAGGCTGTCGGAGCTTTTCGGCAAGGAAATCGTCAATCTCTACAATGGATGCCGCCTTGGCGCGATCGGTGAAACCGACCTGATCATCGATTCGCGCACGGGGAAGATCCAGTCGCTTGTCCTGCCCCGGAAGCCGAATCTCCTAAACATATGGTTTGAAGGGAGGCAGCTTATCGTGCCCTGGGAAGCCGTCCGCAAGATAGGCAACGACGTTATCGTCGTCGACCTGGACAATACCTCGGACAGCCTGGGAAAGTTCGCCTTGTAGCTTGCCAGCCTATTTTCTTTTTATGCCCCCGCTCACCAGGGACTGTTGAAAACTTCGCCCGCGGTTTGGTAAGTGTGAGGTGAGTGGTGAGAGGCTGTTTGAGAACGCCGGCGGCTACTAATACTATGTGGAAACAGACCTTGGAGGCTCCCCCTTGAGTTATAAAAGGCGTCTTGAACTCCTCCGCGGAATAGGAGAATTGCGCCAGACCGCCGTCATCACTTTTTTTACCGGCGACCGCGAGAACGTAAGCACGCGCATCGCGCCGGACGCCGTGCCTGTGTTTTACCGGCACCTGCGCCAGGCAAGCCCTGCCCGGGGGATCGACCTCTTCCTCTATACTCGCGGAGGGGACGTGCTCACCCCCTGGCGGCTGGTGCATCTGTTCCGGGAATTCGCCCCCCGGTTTTCGGTGCTGGTACCTTTCAGGGCTTACAGTGCCGGCACCCTCCTCTGCCTCGGTGCCGACGAGATCCTGATGACGCCTCTTGCCGAGCTCGGCCCGATTGACCCCAGCGTCGTCAACGCCTTTAACCCCCAGGACCCGGTTAACCCGGCGGCAAGGATCCCGGTCAACGTTGAGGACGTGTACGCTTATCTGGCCCTGGTTCGCGAGGAGGCGCTCGTCAGGTCGGAGCCTTTTCTCACGCAGGCTTTTCTCAGGCTGGCCGAAACCATCCACCCGCTGGCCTTGGGCAACGTGCACCGCAACTACAATTTGGTGCGCTCCCTGGCCAAAAGACTTCTCGCTATGCCCCGGAACAGGTATGGACCGGAGCAGGTGCAGCACATCGTGGACAGCCTGACGCAAAAGCTTTACGCCCACAACCATATGATATCCCGTCAAGAGGCCGGCGCGGAGATCGGCCTCAATGTCGTTAAACCCGACGGCGAGATGGAAAGCCTGATGTGGGAGCTGTACGAGGAGTACCGCGCCCGGCTGCGTCTTGACGAGCCGTTTGATCCGGCGGCGCTGCTGGCCGGGGCGAGCCGTGCGGAGTTCGAAGTTGCCGGAGGGTTTATCGAGTCGGAAGCCGGGCAGGACGCGTATGTTTTCCGCGGGACGGTGGAACGGCGGGAGTTTCCGGACGGACCCCAGATCAACGTAAATATCGTGCAGCAGGGCTGGCGGATGACGAGAGGAGGGACCGGACATGAAAGACGACGCGACTGAAAAGGGGACGGTTGCTGTGCGCTTCAATTATCCCCGCAAACAACGGTACTACGTCCTCAGCGATTCTACCGGTTACATCCCCGCCGATTACCGGCCGCCGTACGGACCGGCGGCGGGGAGGCAGATCATCGTCCGCGAGAATGAGTGAAACGAAGTACCGATGGCGATTGACTGACGACCGATCTTGACAAGCTTCTTCTTATGTAATACAAATAAGCAAAAATCTTGTCTGTCAAAAGGTGGTTGTTTTTTGTGCCTACGGTAGTCGTGTCTGGAGCTGCGGGGAGGATGGGCCGGGAGGTCGTCAAGGCCGTTGCCGGCGAGCCGGATTTGACCTTGGTCGGCGCGGTTGATGTTTCGCACGCGGGCGAGGACTGCGGGGTGCTGGCCGGCATCGGGCCGGTGGGCATAGAAATCGAGCCCGACCTCGGCCGGTGTTTAAGCGCCCTGCGCCCGGACGTGATGGTGGACTTCACTACTCCCGCCTCCGTGGTCAAAAACGTCTTGCTCGCCCTCGATGCAGGAGTGCGGCCGGTTGTCGGCACCACCGGAATCGGCAGGAGCGACCTCGAGCGGATGACGGCTTATGCCGAAGAGCGCTCGCTTGGCGGGCTGGTGGCGCCGAATTTTGCGATAGGCGCCATTCTGATGATGCGTTTCGCAGAAATGGCGGCGTCCTACTTCCCGGCCGTCGAAATTATCGAGCTGCACCACGACCACAAGCTTGACGCCCCTTCCGGGACCGCCCTGAAAACAGCGGAAATGATTGCGGCGGTAAGAGCCGACTCGCGCCACAACGCCGGGCGCGAAGAGCTTAAGATTCCCGGGGCCCGCGGCGGGGAGTACGACGGGGGCATACGGGTTCACAGCGTTCGTCTCCCGGGGCTCGTCGCTCATCAAGAGGTGGTTTTCGGCGGGCAGGGCCAGACCCTGACGATCAGGCACGACTCCATCTCGCGGGAATCCTTTATGCCCGGGGTTATCCTGGGTATCCGCAAGGTAATGGGCTTAAACCGTTTGGTCTACGGGCTGGACAAGCTTATCTTCGAATAAAGGCGGGTTTCCGTACAAGCACCGCCCCCTGGAACAGCTCATATGATGTCGTATAGCCAGGGGGTGTGTAGCCATGCAATCAATCAGAGGGGTGCGGATAAGCATCTTGGGCGGAGACGCCCGCAGCGCTTATGCGGCTACCCAGCTTGCGGAGTACGGTGCCCTTGTACGAGTGTCCTTTCTGCCGGTCAATTCCGGGGTTCCCAACGTTACAACGACTGAAGACCTTGAGGAACTGGTTGCCAGTGCCGATGCCCTTGTCGTTCCTTTGCCGGGCATCAACCAGGAAGGGCTTTTAGCCACCCTGAACGGGGAACTGGTTGCCATTCCGGAACGGATTTTTGCGAAGGTCCCGCGGACCTGCCCGGTGATCTGTATCCTGGCGAAGCTGTATCTGAAGGATGTAGTAAGGCGTTACGGTTTGCAACTAGTTGAGCTCAATCAGCGCGATGATTTTGCCATCCTCAACTCGATTCCCTCCGCGGAGGGCGCGATTCAGATGGCAATGAGCAAGACATTGATCACCATTCACGGGTCCCGTTCCCTGGTCGTCGGCTTTGGCCGTACCGGCATAACGCTGGCCAGGCTTCTTAAAGGCATGGGAGCGATGACCGCCGTGGCGGCCCGTAACCCTGCCGCTCAGGCGCGCGCCCTGGAGATGGGCTGCGAGGTGTTTGACTTCGACAGGCTGGGCGATGCCGTCAGCAGGGCGGAGATCATTTTCAACACCGTTCCGCAGATGGTCCTTGACAGGCCGGTCCTGCAGCGCGTTTTGCCGGGAACGTATATCCTCGACCTCGCCTCTGCGCCCGGGGGAACGGATTTCAAGGCTGCTGAACAGTTGGGCATCACGGCCGAGCTGGCCCCGTCGCTCCCGGGGATGGTTGCTCCCAAGACCGCAGGCCAAATTCTGGCGCGCATTGTGGCGAAGGTAATCGCCGAGTCACCCCCGGCTTCCGCAGAAGACGGGAGGTGATTGTTGATGCGCTACAAAGGACTCAGGATCGGTTTCGGGATAACCGGTTCCTTCTGTACCTTGGAAGCGGTGTTCAAACAAATTGAAGGGTTGTTGGCGCAAGGAGCCGAAATAATACCTATCGTTACCCAAGAAGTCGCCGCCATTGACACCCGCTATGGCACTGCGGCCTCGTGGCTTTCGCGACTTGAAGAGCTCACGGGGCATACGGTGCTTAAAGATATCGTCGGGGTCGAGCCCCTTGGACCCAACAAGCTGGTCGACGTGGTCGTGATCGCCCCGTGCACCGGCAACACGCTGGCTAAGCTGGCCAACGGGATAACGGACAATCCCGTATTGATGGCCGCCAAGGCCCATCTCAGAAACGGGGGTCCCGTCGTTATCGCGGTCTCGACAAATGACGGACTGGGATTGAATGCCCGGAACTTAGGTACCCTATTGAATACCAAAAACGTATACTTCGTTCCTTTCGGGCAGGATAACCCCGCCGGCAAACCAAATTCACTCGTGGCCAAAATGGACATGGTTGGACCGACGGTCACCGAAGCCCTGAAGGGACGGCAGTTGCAGCCTGTATTGGTGACTTATAACTGAGAGGGAGGTTGTACGTTGGGCGGACGCAGCGTATGTGTAGTGGGTGCCACCGGCGCGGTAGGGCAGGAAATCTTGAAGGTTCTGGATGAGCGAAAATTCCCGATCTCGGAATTGCGCCTTCTGGCGACCTCGCGTTCAGCCGGGAAAAAGATCGCGTTCAGGGGTGAGACGATTACCGTCGAAGAGACGACGCACTCTTCGTTTCGGAATGTGGAAATCGCCCTGTTCGCAGGCGGCGCGGCCAGCAAGGAGTTCGCCCGTACGGCGGCTAAGGAAGGCGCGGTTGTCATCGATAACTCCAGCGCTTTCCGAATGGATCCGGAGGTGCCTCTGGTCGTTCCGGAGGTCAATCCCGAGGATGTCAGGTGGCACAAGGGTATTATCGCCAACCCGAACTGTTCCACGATCATTATGGCGGTGCCGTTGAAACCCATCTACGACGCTGTGGGTGTCGAACGGATCGTGGTCGCTACCTATCAGGCCGTTTCGGGGGCCGGTGCGGCGGCGATTACCGAACTGGAGGAACAGACAAGGGCCGTCTTGAACGGTGAACGGTCCGAACCGAAGGTGTTTCCGTACCAGATCGCCTTCAACCTTATCCCGCACATCGATGTCTTCCAGGACCTCGACTACACGAAGGAAGAATGGAAGATGGTCAAGGAAACGAGGAAAATATTCCACGACGAATCGCTGCGGATCACGGCCACGACGGTCCGCGTGCCGGTCGTACGCTGTCATTCGGAAGCCGTCAACATCGAGACCAGGAAGCCGCTTTTGCCTGACGAAGCCCGTCGCATCCTCGGGCAGGCCCCCGGAGTGATCGTGTACGACGAGCCTGCCGCGAAGAAGTACCCGATGCCGGTGCTGGCGGCGGACAGGGACGAAGTTTTCGTCGGCAGGATAAGGCAGGACAACTCCACGGCCAACGGTTTGAACATGTTCATCGTCGCCGACCAGCTCAGGAAGGGAGCCGCCACGAACGCCGTCCAGATCGCGGAGATTCTGATCGCTTACGGGATGGTTTAAAGAATTTTCGGTCCATAGATCCCGGAAAGTGGCGAGAGGGGTTGAGGATGAGGTTTTTGGTGCAGAAGTTCGGCGGAACGTCTTTAAGTACCGCCGAGCTCCGTGAACGTGCCGCTGCCAAGGTCATCGCGGCGGAGGAACAGGGATACCGTCCGGTGGTCGTCGTTTCGGCGATGGGAAGGCAGGGGGATCCGTACTCGACGGACAGTTTGCTCGGCCTGGCCGAGGACTTGAGGGATAACGTTACCCCGCGTGATAAGGATCTGCTGATGTCGTGCGGCGAAATCATTTCTGGCGTGCTCGTCGCGGCAACGCTGCGCAAATACGGACGAAACGTGGTCTTCTTAAGCGGTCCGCAGGCCGGCATCATCACCAACGCCTATCACAACGAGGCCAGGATTCTGCGTGTTAAGCCCAAAAGGATTATTGAGGCCGCCGAGGAAGGCAAGATCGTGGTGGTGGCCGGTTTCCAGGGCGTCACCGAAGACGGCGAGATCACCACGCTCGGCCGGGGAGGCAGCGATACGACGGCTGCGGCCCTGGGGGTGGCTTTAAACGCCGTGGCTATCGACATATACACCGACGTGGACGGCGTCATGACCGCCGACCCGCGCATCGTTACAGAGGCCAAGCCCTTGGAAAAAGTTACCTATAACGAGATATGCCAGCTGGCCCAGGAGGGCGCCAAGGTGATCCATCCCCGCGCTGTTGAGATCGCGATGCAAAAAAATATTCCCCTGTGGATCAAGTCGACTTTCAGCGATGCGCCGGGGACGCTGATTACGAACCACGCGGAGGTTTTCAACGGCAGCATTGACATTACGTCGGACCGGCTGATCACGGGTATTACCTACATACAGCACATCAGCCAGATCAAGGTGGCCGCGGGGGCGGAAGTTACAGCGCGCCAGGTATTCCGCGCAATGGCCGACGCTGGCGTCAGCGTGGACCTGATCAACGTGCATCCCGACGTCGTGGCTTTCACCGTGAAGGACCTGGATGTAAGTAAAGCGGTCCGTACGCTGGAAGACATGGGCTGCCGCCCGGAGGTGACCGCCGGGTGCGCGAAGATTGCCGCTGTGGGCGCCGGCATGACCGGCGTGCCGGGTGTAATGGCCCGCATCGTCGAGGCTCTTGCCGACCAGGGCATCGAGATCTTGCAATCCGCCGATTCCTATACCACGATTTGGGTGCTCGTAAGACGCCGGGATATGGAGAAGGCTATTCGCGCGTTGTATGAAAAGTTTCATCTTCGGGAGGCGAGATAATTGACTTTTGATTTTGGGCGTGTTTTAACGGCGATGGTGACCCCCTTTGACCGTTCGCTCGAGGTTAACCTGCCTGTGGCCCGCAAGCTTGCCAGGTACCTGGTGGAGAACGGCTCCGACGGCCTGCTCGTTTGCGGAACGACCGGGGAATCACCGACGCTCGGCAAGGACGAAAAGGTCGAGCTTTTCCGTGCTGTGGTGGAAGAGGTCGGCGGCAAGGCCGTCGTCGTGGCGGGGACCGGGAGCTATTCCACCAAGGAGAGCATCGCCCTGACCCAGGCCGCGGAGAAGGTCGGCGTAGACGCGCTGCTCCTGGTATGCCCTTACTACAACAAGCCCTCCCAGGAAGGGTTGTACCAGCATTTTAAAGCCGTCGCCGAGTCGACCAGTCTCCCGATCATGCTGTACAACATCCCCTCCCGCACCGGGGTCAATCTCCTCCCGCAGACGGTGGCCCGGCTGGCACAGATCCCGAACATCATCGCCTTGAAAGAATCGACGGGCAGCACGGATCAAGCCACGGAATTGCTACGCCTGCTGCCGGAATCCTTCGCCGTTTACAGCGGCGACGACTCCATGACGCTCCCTTTGCTGTCTCTGGGGTGCAAGGGCGTCGTCAGCGTGCTCGCCCACCTGATGGGCAGGCAGATCCAGGAGATGTGTGACGCCTTTACCACCGGCAATGTGGGACGGGCGGCAAAACTGCACCGCGAGCTTTACCCGATGATTAAGGGGATCTTCATCACCACGAACCCCGTACCCATCAAAGCGGCGCTCAATCTCTTGGGCTGGGGGGTCGGGCCGCCGCGACCGCCGCTTGTCGAGGCCAACGACGAGGAGAAGGAAGCCTTAAGGAAGCTCATGTGTTCGGCAGGGCTGCTGTAAATTGGCTCAATCCCGACGGATTGAGCGGCGGTAGGCAGTAATAATTGATCGTCGGTTGTAGGCCGTCAAGGTCGCCGGGATAGAAGGTAATAATTGATCGTCGGTTGTAGGCCGTCAAGGTCGCCGGGATAGAAGGGATTCGCGGAGCGAATCCCTTTAAGGTATGTTTTTCTCTTTTGGTTATACTTGTCTATTAAGGCCAAAAAATATACAATGTTTTCAGAATTCGTGAACGGACCGGCACCGGGTTCTTTATTTTTTTGTAAAACAGGAGGTGTACGACAGACGCGCGATGGAAAACTGCAAATAATCCCGCTCGGAGGCCTCGGTGAGATCGGTAAGAATATCATGGCCGTCCGTTACGGCAATGATATCGTCGTCATAGATTGCGGACTGATGTTTCCCGAGGAGGAGATGCTCGGCATCGATATCGTGATTCCGGACGTCTCCTATCTTCTCGAAAACCAGTTGCTGGTACGGGGCATCGTTCTCACGCACGGACACGAGGATCACATCGGCGCTCTCCCCTACGTGTTGAAACAGCTGAATGTGCCGGTTTACGGGACGAAGTTGACCCTCGGCCTGCTGAGCGGAAAACTGCGCGAGCAGGAGTTTGAAGACCAGGCCGATCTCCGGGTCGTAAAACCGCGTGACGCTATTCGTATCGGGGCTTTTGGCGTGGAGTTCATTCGCGTCTCGCACAGCGTTCCCGACGCCGTCGCCCTGGCGCTGCACACCCCGCTGGGCGTGGTGGTACATACCGGCGACTTCAAGATCGACCATACCCCGGTCGACGGGGAGATGATCGACCTGCACCGCTTCGCCCAGCTCGGGGAGAAGGGTGTGCTGGTCTTGCTTTCGGACAGCACCAACGTGGAACGTCCCGGCTTTACCATGTCCGAGTCCGTGGTCGGGGAGACCTTTGACCGCGCTTTTCGGAAGGCCAAGGAACGCATTCTCGTCGCCACCTTCGCTTCGAACGTGCACCGCCTGCAGCAGGCGATTATGGCGGCGCACCGGCACGGGCGCAAGGTAGCGGTAGTCGGCCGGAGCATGGTCAACGTCGTCAACACGGCCTTTGAATTGGGTTACCTGAACATCCCTCCCGATACCCTGGTCGACATCGAGGAAGCCGGCCGCTTGCCCCGCAACAAGGTGGTATTGCTGACCACCGGGAGCCAGGGCGAGCCTATGTCGGCTCTGACGCGAATGGCTATGGACAGCCACAAGCAGGTGGACATCCTCCCCGGCGACACCATTATCATCTCGGCTACGCCGATTCCCGGCAATGAGAAGCTCGTCGGCCGGATTATCGACCATTTGTTGAGACTCGGGGCGGAAGTCTATTACGAGTCCACGTCGGGTATCCACGTTTCCGGCCATCCCAGCCAGGAAGAACTCAAGTTGATGATTAACCTTGTGCGTCCGAAATTCTTTGTGCCGGTCCATGGAGAATACCGGATGCTTAAGAAACACGCCGAGCTGGCCAAAAGCCTGCAAATCCCCCCCGAAAACATCTTCGTAGCGGAAAACGGGCAGGTGCTGGAGTTTACGAAGAAGGCGGGCCGCATAGCCGGCCGCGTGACTTCGGGAAAGGTCTTGGTCGACGGGCTCGGCGTGGGCGACGTCGGCAACATCGTCCTGCGCGACCGCAAGCAGCTCGCGCTTGACGGCATACTGATTGTCGTGGTCACCATCAACCAGAGCCAGGGAGAGGTCCTGGCCGGCCCGGACATCGTCTCGCGCGGCTTCGTTTACGTGCGCGAGTCCGAGGCGCTAATGGACGACGCCAAGGAAAAGGTGCGCGAGGCCCTGGAGAAGTGTACCAAGCGCGGCATCAGCGAGTGGTCCGTCTTAAAGTCGGAGATGCGTGAAACACTCAGCAAGTTCTTGTATGAGAAAACGGGCCGACGGCCGATGATCCTGCCGATCATCATGGAAATTGAATGACAACAGGGCCGCATCCGCGGGGTGCGGCCCTGTTGGTAGTTAAGTATAAATTGGGTGCCGGGCCGTTCGGGAATGCCAAATTTTTAGGAAACATTAAAGATCCAGCGCAGCAGTTCGAAAGATAATGCGGCGACAAGAGCCGTCGCTGGAATGGTAAAAACCCAGGTCGTAACCATGTTGCGGGTGGTGGTCCACTTTACCGACGAGGACCGCCGGGCCAGTCCCACACCGACGATCGACGAAGAAATAACGTGGGTGGTACTGACGGGCTGGCTGAGAAGGGTTGCCGTAAGAATGGTAACGGCCGAGCCCAAGTCCGCGGAGAAACCGCTTGAAGGGCGCAGCGGGAAAATGCGCGTGCCCACCGTTTTAATGATGCGCCAGCCACCTGCATAGGTGCCCAGGGCCATGGCCAGGGCCGCCGCAATTTTGACCCACAACGCTACCTCCAGGGTGTTCTGAAAACCGCCGGCGACAAGGGCGAAGGTGATGATGCCCATGGTTTTCTGCGCGTCGTTGGTGCCGTGGGTAAAGGCCTGAAAGGCGGCGGTAAAGAGCTGTCCTTTGCGGAAACCGTTGTTGATCCGGTGAGGATTGGCATTGGCGAAGACCATTCTTACCAGGCTCATCAGCGTGTAGCCGACTGTAGCGGCAACCAGGGGTGAGAGAATAAGGGAGGCGATGATCTTGGTAAAACCGCCTGCATTGACGGCCGAGAACCCCGCCGCGGCGACAACGGCTCCTGTCAACGCCCCGATCAGGGCATGCGATGAACTCGACGGCATGCCGACGTACCAGGTGACGAGGTTCCAAAAAATTGCGGCGATAAGGGCTGCCAGAACGATGTAGAGTCCTGCTTCCAGTTTCATCGGGTCGGCGATTTTGCCGCCGATGGTTTTAGCCACGCCGGTAAAGGTCAGCGCTCCGACGAAGTTCATTACGGCGGCCAACAAAACGGCAAAACGCGGGTTAAGCGCCCGCGTGGAGATGGGACTGGCGATTGCGTTGGCGGTGTCGTGGAAACCGTTGACGAAGTCGAAGGCGAGCGCCAGCGCAACCACTGTAGCGATTAGCCATAAATCACAAAACATCGCTTCCTCCGTAACGGCGAATTACGAATTGCGCATGATGATGCTTTCCAGGATGTCGGCGACATCTTCGCAGAGGTCGGAGATGTTTTCCAGGACGGTGTAGATTTCCTTTTTTTTGATGATCTGGATGGCGTCCTTCTCCTGTGTAAAGAGGGCCTTCATGCTGACCAAAAGCAGTTCGTCGGCCTCGTTCTCCAATTCGTTGATTGAATGCGTGTACTGGGTGATTTGCGTCAGCTTGCGTTCGGTAAGGAGATGTATGGCGGCCGTTACCTCGTCGATGCAGTGGCCGATGTTTTGCGAGAACGCGGTGGTGAAGGTGCATTCGCTGATGCCGTAAATGTCGATGAGGGATGCCGCAGCCTCAAGTCCGTCCAGGATGTCGTCCAGCTTCACTGTCAGGCCGAGGATGTCTTCGCGCTCCAGCGGAGTGACAAAGGTGGTGTTGAGCGCTTTGAAGATAGCGTGGGTAAAGCCGTCACCCTTCTTCTCGTATTCCTTCATCTGCCGGGCAAAGCCTTCGAGGTCTTTAGTGGCGCAAACATTAGCCCTGAAATAGGCGGAGGCCTCGTTTAAATTCTTGACAATCAGTTGAAACTGTTGAAAAAAGAAGTTCTGTTTGCGGAAATGAAACACCGGCATCCCACCTCGTTCAGTTCTCTACCTGCAATGTTAGCACAACCTGTCCTAATTGTCGAAACAATTTAACATTCCAGGTACGGTTCCAGCGGCCATTGACCCGGGTGTAAAGGACTGTTACCATATTTTCGCGGGTAGTATGTTTTGTCTCGCGCCTTAGGATGGGGAAACGATTAACGTTGTTAAGTTATTTGCGGACAGAAAGGGGCCGGTAGACAATTCTCTGGTTGACAACACTCCTCACTGTCGTGTTTGACCAGGCGAGCAAATGGGTCATCGCCGCCGCGCTGCCTCTGGGCGTAAGCGTGCCCGTCATCCCCGGGATTCTTTACTTGACGCACATTCACAACCCCGGGGGCGCTTTCGGACTGCTGAACGGGCAAACCGGCGTCCTCACGGGTGTTACCGTCGCCGTCGTCCTGGCTGCGTTCGTCGGTCACCGGAAAATTGTCGGGACTGGCCTGGCGGTTCCCGCCGGATTGATCCTGGGCGGGGCCGTCGGTAACCTTATCGACCGACTGCGATGGCAAGGCGTTGTGGATTTCATCGACTTCAGGGTGTGGCCGGTGTTTAACGTCGCGGACGTGGCTATCGTTTCGGGCGTCGTCCTCGTACTCCTGAAAAGTTATTGCAAACATGCCGAAGAATGAGGTGCGCTATGCCCGCCCTGATGCGCTTTGAAGTGGACGAGCCGGAATCCGGTGTCCGGCTGGACGTGTACCTGGCCGATTCGGACGATCTCGATTTAACCCGGTCACGCATCCAGAAGCTGATCGCCGAAGGTTGCGTAACGGTGAACGGGCAGCCTGCCGGACGTCCCAGCTACCGTCTGAAGGCGGGCGACGTCGTGGCCATCGTCGTGCCGGAGCCCGTCGCCCCCAGGGTTGAGCCCGAAGACATACCCCTGGACATCGTCTGCGAGGATGAGGCTGTGCTGGTGATTAACAAGCCCCGTGGAATGGTTGTCCATCCCGGCGCGGGTAATTACACCGGAACGCTCGTCAACGCCCTGCTTTATCACTGTAAAGACCTTTCCGGCATCAACGGCGTTCTGCGGCCCGGTATCGTTCACCGCCTCGATAAGGATACGTCTGGGCTGCTGATGGTGGCCAAGACCGACCGGGCCCACCAGTTCCTGGCCGCCGAACTCAAGGCGCGGCGCATCCTGCGCGAGTACCTGGCGCTCGTGCACGGGACGCCCCCAAAAGATGCGGGGACGGTCGACGCCCCCATCGGACGCCACCCCAGGGATCGCCAGCGCATGGCGGTTACGCGTCAGGGACGTCCCGCCGTTACGCACTGGCGGGTTGCGCAGCGTTACGCGGGTTATACGCTGTTGCAGCTGCGGTTGGAAACGGGGCGCACGCACCAGATCCGCGTACACATGGCTTACATCGGCTATCCACTGGTCGGTGACCTCAAGTACGGCCGGGCCAAGGCGGAGTTCGGCCTTTCAGGCCAGTTTCTCCACGCCGGGCGGTTGGGGTTTACCCACCCGGAAACGCATGAGTTCATGGAATTCGCGGCCGGGCTGCCGGCGGAACTTGCCGCCGTCCTCGAAAAGCTTACTGCAGTTTGAGGTAGCGCGCGAATTCCATGAACAGGGCCATGATCCCCGCAGCCATGAGCGGCCCGACCGGCATGCCGTTCAGGAAGACGATCCCGAAAATCGAGCCGATAATCAGGCCGAAAATCACCTGCGGATCGAGCTGCAGGATCCTCAAACCCTCGTAATTCAGGTGGGTGGCCAGGGCTCCGCCGAGAAAAGCGAAAAGACCCGGCAGCGTGGTGAGGTTGTAAAGGATGTCGTGGGCCCCGATTTTGCCGTTGGCCAGCGGGACCATAATCGTCAAAAGAAGGAACAGTAAGCCGATTTCCAAGCCCAGTTTCTCGAGGAAACCGAACAGGGCGTGCATGTTGGCAAGCCTGATAATCAGCAGGATACATGCCGCCGCGGCCAGGAGGTTGGATTTGGCCGCCAGACCCGTAATGACCAGTGCACCCAGGATGATCTCTGCGCTCATTGCCGGTTGTGCCTTTCGTTTATTTTCCACCCTATGCCAGAAAGGGCCTGTTTAGAAGCCTTACGGTGATATGTCAAGGGCCGGGGATCAAAATTTTTTAACGGATCTTTGAAAAAGAGCAACAACCAACTAAGCTTGTTTCCAGAGACAAATGGGAAAAAGCAACATTAATGGGAGTATCAATTGTCAACTAGGTTTTAAATGATCCTCCTCTGCACTTGGGGCATGTATAGTTGGTTGCTGCGTAGCAGAGCATCAACCACCCGCACGAGTTTTCGTGCGGTAAGGACTAAAGCACGGCGATGGTGGTGAGTGGTACTCTCTTTAAACTTACGGGCGTAGAACTCGGCAAACTTGGGATCACGGATACGAACGTTGTTGGCGGCCAGTACAAAGTAACTGCGCAAGTAAGCGTTCCCGGTTTTGGTAAGCGGCGTGTCGTCGGCTTCAAAGTCGGCTGACTGGTCTTTCCGCCAGGTAAGGCCGGCGTACTTGGCGAGAGCCTTCTCGTTATCAAACCGGTGGATGTCGCCGATCTCGGCGATCAAGCCGGCAGCGCATACAGGCCCGATGCCCGGCATTGACTGCAAAGTGTTCTGAAAGTGTGACAGCTCTTTCTCAATCGCTTTGTCAATATCCTTGACCTGCCGTTCCAGGGTGCGGATGGTCTGCAAGCTGGTGGCCAGGATCAGGTTCACGGGCTTTAAAAGGCTGCCGTGTAGCTTATAGGCGGAACTGGCGGCATGCTTGAGAGCCTTGGCGGTGGCTTCGGGGTTGGAGAAATTACTCTTTCCCTTCTCCATCAGGATATCGATCAGTTCATCCAGCGGTCGTGCCGCAATCTCTTCCGGAGAAAGGAACTCGGTCAGAATCGCCTCCGAGGCGGCCCCGAAGGTATCGCTCAGCACCTTGTTCTGACAGATGGTATTGAACTTGAAAAACAGGTTACTCAGAAAGTAGTTCTTCTCGCGGGTGATAGTTTGAATCAGGTGGTGGCGGAATCTGGTTAGTCTCTGCAGGGGCAGGTAGCGGAAGTCTACCTGGCAGCTCTCGGGCAGCCGCCCGAACCTGAGTCGGTCGGCGATCACCAGGCAATCGAACCAGTCGTCCTTCCGGATGTCGACGTATTGCTTTCTGAAGTTGGCGATCACCTTGGGATTGAAGACATACACCTGGGGGTGGAAGGGAACTAACGAAGTCTCGCCGGCCAGGTGCATCTGCAGGTGCCAGCCATAAACAGAGGTAGCCTCCAGGCCGATGCGCAGGGAATCAACATTATTAGCACTACAGATTTCGATCAGATACTTGACGAAAGATTCAGCTCCCGGATCATCATTTTTGGCGCGGAAACGCTTGGCAATCTCCTCGCCTTCCGCATCAAACATCCGGGCTTTGAAATCTTTCAGGCTGACATCGATACCGACAAACATTCTCACTTGCTTCACCTCCTTCCGGTGAAGGAATGGCGCAAGATTATGCGGGGTCCCAGGCACCATAACCGATCAACAGCCTCGCCGAAACCAACGCTTTCCTGTCAAGACCTTGCTCTATCCAATCTGCTACCATTAGACAGGATCTTGAGAGGTTGCGCAACTTACGTGTTAGGGGTACAGGTTACGGGCTGGGGGTCAGGCTTCAAATGAGGTCGAACCTCAAGGGGGAGCATACCTTCCCAGAACATAATCTCACGACTACATTTTGACTGGGACCCCGACAAAAGTGAATACGAAATTTCCAGTTTTCAAAGAGCGTTCTTGATCCCTGTTGGGCTTTCTTTAGTGGATCGATGATCAGGGGGTACAAAACTATCATACGAGGGGGGATGGGCGCGAACGGCGGGCTGTTTCCCCAAAAAAAAAAACGGCTTCGTTAAGCCGTTTGGGGGAAATTCTTCTCTTACTTCGCGATAGCCTGGCAATATTTCAGGGTATCGCCGCGCAGTCCGACCCGCAGGGCCTCGAGTGACAGGACCTCCTGGGGAGGGATGTTGCCGAGGTTGACGTCGGGTCCAAAGCGGATGATGAGCTCCTGCTGTTGTTCCTTGAGCGGCGCCTCCCAAAAGATGACGTCTTTATCGGGAAGATAGGCTGTGAATTCCTCCAGGGAGCCAGGCTTAATGTGCCCCTGTTCGTCGTAGATGACCACACCTTTACCGAATTCGCGCCCTTCGACTATAACCCAGTCGGCGCCGTAGGTAAGGTCGTCAACAGCCTGTGCGGCGAGTTCCTTAAGGGATGGACAGACGTTGGGGTCCTTTTTGCCGACTTCGGTCAGAATGGTAAAACCCATTTCCTTTCCCCTGAGTATGGCTTCGCGACGAACCCGGGGTTCCAGCGAGATGGTGCCGTCGCTAACCTCGATAGCCGTAAAGCCTAAAACCTTCGCCAGGTTCAGGAAACGCTTCAGCTTGCCCTGAGCTATGGCGATCTCCAGGAAGGTGCCGCCAGGATAGATGTCTACGTTATACTGCCTGACTAGCGAAAGTTTTTCCTGAAGAATCCCGTCGGAATAAAGGGCTGACGTGCCGAACCCCAGCTTGATGAAGTCAATGTGGTTGCCCGCTATTTCCAGGAGGTCTTTGGTTTCTCCCAGTCCCAACCCTTTATCGAGAATCATCGTCAAGCCGCGCTGACGAGGTTTCGGGCTCCGGCCAGTCAAAGGAAAAGCAACCATCTCCCGCCAATTTTCCATTCTGCCAGCTCCTTTCGCATGGTTTAGGTGCTTACGGGGGACTGACTGGCACCTCCCGATTGGCTTTGTGTGTAATCTATGCAAAATTCTGGCTTGTGTTACAGGGGAACTTGGCGCTTTTTCTCAGTTATTCTTCTACCCTTGGGAGATGTCTTTTGATTTGATGAGGAAGAAGGAAAGCACGGCGGTAGCGGCGGTTACGCCGGCCGGGATCCAGCCCATAGGTTTAAGTCCCGACTGCAGGAGCAGGCTAAAGACCGGGGGCCCCGCAGCTACGCCCAGGAAGCGCACCGAGCCGTAGAGCGAAGTCACCAGCCCGCGTTCCTCGGCGTCGGTGCTGCTGGTGATAATGGTGTTCAGGATGGGCAAAACCATGCCGGTGCCGATCCCGATAAGGGATATGGTCGTGAAAAAGAAATAGGTGTTGTTGCAGAGCGGGAGTACGGCAAGCGAAGCCGAGTCGACGGCCAGGCCCGCGATGAGCACGGCCTTCATCAGCTTGGCCTTGCGCTTGATGAGGAAACCCGTGGCGTAGGCCGTGGCCGACATGAACAGGACCGGTATGGCCAGGGCCAGGCCTTTTACGATCCCCTCCAGGCCGTACCGTTTTTCCAGATGTTCGGACAGGAAAAAGAGTATCCCGAAGAGCGTCATCAAGGCAAGACTCCCTGCCAGGTACGATAGGAGGAGCAGGGCGGTTTTTTTCTTAAACAGTTTTGTAAGGGACTCAAGGTATTTCCCTACGGGCTGTGGTTTTTTTGTCTGTTGGGGTTCCTTTACGCCGAACCACAGGGCGGCCGCAGCGGCCAGCGTGATGACGGGGAAGAACAGGAAGGGCGCAAACCACGCCAGCAAACCCAGGGCTGCCCCTAAAATGGGGCTCATCACCTTGCCGAAGCCGTTGGCGGCCTCGATGACCCCCAGGGCCTTGGTGCGTTTCTGTCCCTGGAAGAGGTCGCTGGTCAGCGCCATGGCGATCGGCGCCGTTCCCGCAGCACCCAGGCCCTGAAGGATGCGCCCGGTAAGGATGATGACGTAGGTGGCGGCGCCGCCGAGCAGGGCGGCGATTCCGGCGACCAGCCCCCCTAGCCCGTAGAGAAGAAGAGAAGGGCCGATAACGATCTTCCTGGAGAAATGGTCGGAAAGGAATCCGGAAACGGGAATAATGAGACTGGCTGGAACCGAGAACAGGGTGATGACCAGGCTGGCCTGCAGGGAAGAGATATTCAGGGCACGCTGCAAATCAGGAAGTATGGGGATGAGCATGGAGTTCCCGAGCACCATCGTAAAGGGAACCCCGCTCAAGGCAGTCAGCTCGACGATGTGTTTCCTGTCCATTTGGTACCCCCTTGCCTCGTTATTTTCCCTCCCGGCACAATGCCATATACTTCGATCGGCGCGCATAGACATGCAGGGAATGGCCTTTCACGGGGGGGGGGGTGCAGCTGGTGGACAAATTCGTGTACGGGATGGCCGGACTCAGGTTCCTCTCGGCTTCGATAGAGTTTTCGGCGGCGATGCTGATGCTTTATTTCGGGCGCATCGAAACGGCTTTTCAGATCAACGCCCTGCTGTCCATCGTCGGCCCGACGGTGCTGATGCTGGTGACAGCTTTAGGCTTGTGCGGCCTGGCTGGCAAGGTTTCACCGACCGGCATGGCTATGGTGGTCGCGGGCGTGGCACTGATTTTCCTGGGCATTCGACGATTCTGAAAACTCATTAATAATAATTTATGCTTGACATGTGATGGTGCGGGGGATATCATATCTAGGAACAAACCACCTTTAAGCCGGTCCGAGAGGCCGGCAAGGGACCATAGCGTTAACCCCGCGCAGGGGACACTATGCCTGCTTAACCAAGGTGGTTGGCAGGTTTTTTGTTGTGGTGATGGCTTTGGATGACAGCTCTAAGCTGAGAGAGAAAGCGCAGATCATGGATGCCCAAGGAATGGCCCGCGCCTTGACGCGCATCGCCCACGAGATCATCGAGCGCAATAAGGGCGTGGACGACGTAGCCTTGATCGGGATCCGCCGGCGGGGCGTCCCCCTGGCGGAGCGCCTGGCGGCGAAGATCAAAGCCATTGAAGGGAAGGCGGTTCCCGTAGGTTACCTCGACATCACCTTGTACCGCGACGATCTGACCAGGCTTGATTACCACCCGCATCTGTACCATACCAGGGTGGATTTCCCGGTAACCGACAAGCATATCATCCTGGTGGACGACGTCCTCTACACGGGGCGGACGGTACGGGCGGCGATGGACGCGATAATGGATCTCGGTCGGCCGCGGACGATCCAACTGGCGACGCTGGTGGACCGGGGTCACCGGGAATTGCCTATAAGATGTGATTACGTCGGGAAGAACGTTCCCACGTCGGGAAGAGAGGTTGTCTCAGTCCATATCGAGGAAATCGACGGCGAGGACAGGGCCGTGATTCAGGAGCTTATAGAATGACGGAGCCATCCTTTTAAAGACGGTCCAGAGAGGCCGGCAAAGGAAAGGCGACCAGCGTCAGATTTTGCCGGCCTCTACCCAGGTTGAACGGGGGGAGGCTTTTATTTTGGGCTCAAGGACAGCGATAGGGCGCAACCTGCTCGGCCTCGAGGGTATGCCGTTCCACCAGATCGAGCACATCCTGGATACCGCCGTGCCGATGAAGCAGATCATCAAGCGCGACATCAAAAAGGTGCCCACCCTCAGGGGCAGGACCGTGGTCACCCTTTTCTACGAGCCGAGCACCCGAACGAGAGCGTCGTTTGAACTTGCGGCCAAGTACCTGAGCGCCGACACGGTATCGATTGCGGCTTCGACATCCAGTGTCGTCAAAGGGGAGTCGCTGTACGATACCGGGCGCACCATCGAGGCTATGGCCGCCGACGCCGTGGTCCTGCGGCATCCGATGGCGGGCGCCCCGCACCTGCTGGCCCGGGTTCTCTCGGCCGCGGTGATCAACGCCGGGGACGGGATGCACGAGCATCCGACGCAAGCGCTCCTGGACATGTTCACGATCCGGGAAAAGAAGGGGCGTCTTGAGGGGCTGAAGGTGGCCATCGTCGGGGACATCATGCACAGCCGCGTGGCGCGCTCGAACATCTGGGGGTTGACCGCCATGGGCGCCCGCGTGCACGTCAGCGGCCCCCGGACGATGATCCCCCCCGGCCTTGCAGAGATGGGGGTGGAGGTAGCGGAGCGGGTCGAAGACGTCGTGCGCGACGCCGACGTCGTGATGGCCCTGCGCCTGCAGACCGAACGGCAGGAGGAGGCCCTGCTGCCCGACCTGCGGGAGTACGCGCGCCGCTGGGGGATCAGCGCCGAACGCCTGGCGAGCGCCAAGAGCGACGTCATCGTGATGCATCCGGGCCCTATGAACCGCGGCGTGGAGATCGCGAGCGACGTCGCTGACAGTTCCCTGTCGGTCATCGAGGAACAGGTCACCAACGGTGTGGCCGTGAGGATGGCGGTGCTCTACCTGCTGCTGATGGGAGAGGTGAGCAATGCGGTTGTTGTTTAAGGGCGGCACACTGGTCGACGTCGCCGGCGGCGGGCTGTACCGGGCCGACTTGCTGGTGGATGACGGTAGGATCGCCGCCATCGACCGGGAAATCGGGTCTGAAGGCGTGGATGTCCTAGACGTGAGCGGCCTGCTGGTGGCCCCGGGGCTGATCGACATGCACGTACACCTGCGGGAACCGGGCCACGAACACAAAGAAACCATCGCCTCCGGGACGGCGGCGGCCGTGCGCGGGGGATTTACCGCCGTGGCGGCGATGCCCAACACCGAGCCCGTGGCCGACAGCGCGGGCGTCGTCCGCCTGATCCTGGAACGGGCCCGGCAGGCCGGCCGGGCCCGGGTGTACCCGATCTGCGCCCTGACCAAGGGCAGCTGCGGGGAACAGCTCAGCCCGATGGAGGAACTGGCTGCGGCCGGTGCCGTCGCCTTTTCGGACGACGGCCGGTCCGTCCGCAGCGCCAGGGTGATGCGGCGGGCCATGGAGTACGCCGCGTCCGTGGGGCGGGTGGTGATCGCCCACTGCGAAGACCACGACCTCTCAGCAGGGGGCGCGATGCACGAAGGGGCCGTGGCTACGCGGCTGGGGCTGCACGGCATTCCGGCGGCGGCTGAGGAGATCGTCGTCGCCCGCGATATCCTGCTGGCTGAGGCGACCGGCTGCCGCCTGCACATCGCCCACGTCAGCACGGCCGGGAGCGTAAGGCTGGTCAGGGAAGCCAAGGCCAGGGGCCTCCCGGTTACGGCCGAGGCCGCGCCTCACCACTTTATCCTGACGGATGAAGCCGTCCTGGGGTATGATACCAACGCCAAGGTCAACCCGCCCCTGCGTTCGGCGCGCGACGTGGCCGCCGTCAGGGAGGGACTGGCGGATGGGACCATCGACGTCATCGCCACCGACCACGCCCCGCACGCCGCCCATGAGAAGGATGTCGAGTTTGACCGGGCGCCCTGTGGTATAGTGGGACTGGAGACGGCGGTCGGCCTGGTGTTTGCAGAACTGGTCGAAACAGGCCTATTAAGCCCGGCTCAGGCTATCGCCAAGATGTCGCTCAATCCCGCTGCAATACTGGGGGTCGAGGGCGGCAGGCTCGAGGCCGGCGGCCCGGCCGACATCACGGTGATCGACCCGGCGCGCAAGGAGGTCATCGACCGCGCCTCGTTCGCCGGCAAGAGCACGAACATGCCGTTCCAGGATCGGGAAGTCAAAGGAATACCGGTGATAACGATGGTCCGCGGGAAGATTTTGATGCGCGACCGCTTGCTGACAAACCGTCAAGTCTGTGGAGGTGGACAATGATCAACGCCGTACTGGCGCTCGAGGACGGGACCCTTTACCACGGCGAAGCCTTCGCCGCTCTCGGCGAGAACTGGGGGGAAGTGGTGTTCAACACATCCATGACCGGGTACGAGGGCGTCTTGACCGATCCATCCTACTGCGGCCAGATCGTCGTGATGACCTATCCGTTGATCGGCAATTACGGCATCAACGAGGCCGATTTTGAATCCAAACGCTGCTTCGTCAGGGGTTTCGTGGTCCGCGACGCGTCCCGGTTTCCGAACAACTGGCGTTCCACCGAGACCTTGGCCGACTACCTGCGCAAGGAGAACGTCGTCGGCCTGACCGGAGTGGACACCCGCGCCATCACCAGGCGTATCCGCAATCACGGCGTGATGCGCGGGATAATCAGTACCGAGAACCTCGACCCGGGGTACCTGCTCGACAAGGCCAGAGGAGTGCCGGACCTGAGCGAACAGGAACTCATCTCCCAGGTCGCCACCGACGTGCCCTTTACCGTGCCGGGAAACGGCTACAGGGTCGTGCTGATCGATATGGGGGCCAAGTTGAACATTATTCGCTGCCTGAACGAACGAGGCTGCGAGGTTGTCGTCGTTCCGCCGAAAACCTCGGCCGACGAGATCCTGGCCCTAAAGCCGGACGGCATCATGATCTCCAACGGTCCCGGCGACCCTATGAACGCGCCGGACACGACCGAGACCATCAAGAGGCTGATCGGCAAGAAGCCGATCTTTGGGATTTGCCTGGGACACCAGCTCCTGGCCCTCGCCCTGGGTGCCAGGACTTACAAGCTGAAGTTCGGGCATCGCGGGGCAAACCACCCCGTCAAAGACCTGGCCACCGGACGTGTATACATCACGGCGCACAACCACGGGTTCGCCGTGGCCGAGGATTCGCTGGCGGGACTGGACATCGAGGTTTCGCACGTCAACCTTAACGATATGACGGTCGAGGGCATCAGGCACAAATTCCTGCCGGTCTTCGCCGTCCAGTACCATCCCGAGGCCGCGCCTGGCCCGAAGGATTCGGAGTATCTCTTTGATGAGTTCCTGGAATTAATCGCGCGGGAGGCAAGATAGATGCCGCGGGACACATCGCTGAAGAAAGTAATGGTCATCGGCTCCGGCCCGATCATCATCGGCCAGGCCGCCGAATTCGACTACGCCGGCACACAGGCTTGCCGGGCCCTGCGTGAGGAAGGGCTGGAGGTCGTCCTGATCAACTCCAACCCGGCGACGATCATGACCGACGCCAATATGGCCGACCGCGTCTATATCGAGCCGCTGACGCCCGAGTTCGTTTCCCGGGTCATTGCCCAGGAAAGGCCGGACGGTCTCCTGCCGACTCTTGGGGGCCAGACGGGATTGAACCTGGCCAAGCAGGTTGCTGAGTCCGGTATCCTGGAGAAATACGGGGTTCGCCTTCTCGGTACGCCGCTCGAAACCATCCGCAGGGCTGAGGACCGCGAAGAGTTCAAGAACCTGCTCAGCCGCATCAACGAGCCGGTACCCGAGAGCGTTATCGTCTCCAACGTCGAAGACGCCCTGGCTTTCGCCCGGGAAATCGGCTTTCCGGTTGTCGTCAGACCGGCCTATACCCTCGGAGGAACGGGGGGCGGCATTGCTTACAACGAGCGCGAGCTGGCGGAGACCGCCTCCAGGGGGATCAAGCACAGCATCATCAACCAGATCCTGGTGGAGCGGTGTGTGATCGGCTGGAAGGAAATAGAGTACGAAGTGATGCGTGACGGCGCCGACAACTGCATTACCGTGTGCAACATGGAGAACATCGACCCCATGGGTATCCACACCGGCGACAGCATCGTCGTCGCCCCGGTGCAGACCCTGAGCGACAAGGAACACCAGATGCTCCGCAGCGCCGCGCTGAAGATCATCCGCGCCCTGGGCGTCGAAGGCGGCTGCAACGTGCAGTTCGCCCTTGATCCCGAAAGCTTCCAGTACTACGTGATCGAGGTCAACCCGCGGGTGTCGCGTTCGTCCGCCCTCGCCTCCAAGGCCACCGGCTACCCGATCGCCAAGGTGGCCGCCAAGATCGCCATCGGGCTCAACCTTGACGAGATTAAGAACGCCGTCACGGGTAAAACGTATGCCTGTTTTGAGCCGACCATCGACTACGTGGTTACCAAGTTCCCGCGCTGGCCTTTTGACAAGTTCGCCTCCGCCAATCGTTTCCTGGGGACGCAGATGAAGTCCACGGGCGAGGTGATGGCCATCGGCCGCACCCTGGAGGCTTCGCTGCTCAAGGCCGTGCGGTCGCTGGAAATCGGAGCCAGCGGGCTTTACCTCCCCGAGGTTTCCGGTCTGTCCGATGACCAGTTGGCCGGGAAGCTGCGCAGGGCTGACGACCAGCGCCTGTTCGCCGTCGCCGAGGCCATCCGGCGGGGCTGGACGTTTGAGCAGATCAACGAACTGAGCGCCATCGACAAGTTTTTCCTGGCCAAGATCAAGAATATCGTCGATCTTGAAAAAGAGATCAGCGTGGGCGGGCTCGCCGGATTAACGCCGGAGTTTCTCCGGAAGACAAAGAGGGCCGGTTTTTCCGACGCCGAAATCGCCCGCCTTGCCGGCGCCAGCGAGCGGGCGGTCCGCGAACTGCGCGCGCGGCACGCCATCCGGCCGGTCTACAAGATGGTAGACACGTGCGCGGCCGAATTCGAAGCGGTGACGCCCTACTACTATTCCGCTTACGAGGACGCCGACGAGGTTGAGACGGGGGAACGGAAACGAGTCGTCGTGCTTGGCTCGGGCCCGATCCGCATCGGGCAGGGCATCGAGTTCGACTATTGCTCGGTGCACTCGGTCTGGGCCCTGCGCCAGCAGGGTTACGAGGCTGTGATCATCAACTGCAACCCGGAGACCGTCAGCACCGACTTCGATACGGCCGACAGGCTGTATTTCGAACCGCTGGTCGCCGAGGACGTCTTGAACATCCTCCATCGCGAGCGGCCGGACGGCGTGGTCGTCCAGTTCGGCGGCCAGACGGCGATCAACCTGGCCGGCGCCGTCCACGAGGCGGGGTTTGAAATCCTGGGCACCTCGGTCGCGGACATCGACAGGGCCGAGGACCGCGAGCGTTTTGACAAGCTTTTAGGCGAACTCGATATCCCCAGGCCGCCGGGCGGCACCGGTTACTCGGTGGATGACGCCCTGACCATCGCCCGCCGCATCGGTTTTCCGGTTCTCGTCAGGCCGTCGTACGTCCTCGGGGGCAGGGCGATGGAAATCGTCTACAACGAGCACGACCTGCTGAATTATATGGCCAGTGCCGTGAAGGTCACGCCGGAACACCCCGTCCTCGTCGACAAGTACCTCATCGGCAAGGAACTGGAGGTGGACGCGGTATCCGACGGCGAGACGGTGGTTATCCCCGGCATCATGGAACACGTCGAGCGCGCCGGCGTCCACTCCGGTGACAGCATCGCCGTGCTGCCTCCGCAGCACCTCGACGAGCAGGTTAAAGCCCAGATGGTCGAGTACACCGTCAGATTGGCCTGGGCCCTGAACGTCAAGGGGCTGGTGAACATCCAGTACGTCCTGCACAACGGCGGGCTGTACGTTCTTGAGGTTAACCCGCGCTCAAGCCGGACCGTTCCCTACCTGAGCAAGATTACTGGGGTGCCGATGGTCAACCTGGCCACACGGGTCATTCTGGGAACAAAGCTGGCAGATCTCGGTTTTAAAACGGGCCTGGTCAAGGAAACACCCCTGATCGGCGTCAAGGCTCCCGTTTTCTCGTTTGCCAAGTTGCTCGACGTTGATGTCGCGCTGGGTCCGGAAATGAAGTCGACAGGCGAGGTTATGGGCGTGGCCGAGGACTACGCCTCGGCACTGTACAAGGCGTCTGTCGCCGCCGGTTACGGTGTTCCGCACAAGGGGACGGCGCTGGTCACGGTCGCCGACAAGGACAAGGACGACGCCGTGGCCATCGTGCACAGCCTGCTCAAGCTGGGATTTGAAATCTACGCCACCGACGGCACGGCCACGATGCTCGAGCAGGACGGCATCGAGGTCAAACGGGTACGCAAGCTCGGCCAGGGTTCGCCGAATATTATCGACCTGATCATGGGCAACAAGATCCACCTGATCATCAATACCCTGACGAGGGGCAAGGCCCCCGAGCGGGACGGGTTCCGCATCAGGCGGGCGGCGGTGGAGATGGGCGTCCCGTGCTTTACCTCGCTGGACACGGCCAACGTCGTGCTCGATGTAATGACCGCGATCAAGACCGGCTACGACAAACCCCCGGTGCCTTTACAGGAATACGTCGGGCCGGAGGATGCCGGAGCGCGGAACAGTGAGTGATCTGATCGCGGGTGAGACGTTGGCGCTGATTCACGATGCCGGGGTGCTGGCCAATGAGCGGGTAAGCGACGGGGTTTACCGTTTGATCCTGTACGCGCCCGACATTGTGCGCGCCGCCAGGCCCGGGCAGTTCGTACACTTAAAGCTCAGTCACAGCACCGACCCCCTCTTGCGGCGCCCCTTCGGAATATACGGGGCGGACCTTGCGGCGGGAACCCTGGAAATCCTGTACCAGGTCGTGGGCCGCGGAACGAAGCTCTTGGCCGGCGACCGGCTGGGTCCGGTTCTTTCCGTGCTGGGGCCCCTCGGCCGCGGGTTTACCGTGCCGGCCCCGGCCGCGCCTGTAGCTGTCGTGGCCGGCGGGCTGGGGATCGCTCCCCTTTGCTTTCTTCTTGACGAACTCGGGGCAGCCGGCCAGGATGGGGTGCTTTTTCAGGGAGCGCGGACATCGGATCTCATCCTGGCGGGGGAAAGGGTCGCCAGGACGGGTTTTGACCGGAAAACAGCCACCGACGACGGCTCGGCGGGATTCCACGGTTCTGTTGTGGAACTGGCTGCCGGCGAACTCCGGCGGGGCCGGTTTTCCTACGTGTACGCGGCGGGGCCGGCCTTAATGCTTAAAGCTCTATGTAAGGTGATGCGTGAAGCCGGCGTCGAAGGGGAGGTATCCCTCGAACAGCGCATGGGCTGCGGCGTCGGCGCTTGCATGTGCTGCAGCGCTGCGGTGCACGGCTACCCGCGCAAGTACGCGCGTGTCTGTGCCGACGGGCCGGTATTCCCGGCCGGGGAGGTGGTCTGGGAATGAAACCCGACCTGGCCGTCGAGATTGCCGGAATCCGCATGCAAAACCCCGTCACCACGGCCTCGGGCACCTTCGGCTACGGCTTTGAGTACGCGAAGTACGTAGATCTTTCCCGGTTAGGCGCGCTGACGGTCAAAACCATCACCTTCGATCCGCGCGACGGCAACCCGCCCCCGCGCATCGCCGAGACGCCGTCGGGCATGCTCAACGCCGTAGGGCTGGAGAATCCGGGCGTCGACAGGTTTATCGCCGATGTCCTGCCCGGGCTTGAGGAGCTGGGCATACCCGTCGTCGTCAGCATTGCGGGCAACACCGTCGAGGAGTATGCCGCCCTGGCAGAGAGACTCGACCTCGCCGGCGGGATCAGCGCCGTCGAGGTGAACATATCGTGTCCCAACGTCAAAGCGGGCGGGATCGCCTTTGGGACCGTTCCGGAGATGGCCGCCGAGGTTGTCAAGGCCGTTAAGGCCGGCTTTTCGCGTCCGGTCATCGCCAAGCTGACCCCCAACGTCACCGATATTCGGTCGATCGCCTTGGCCGTCGCCGGGGCGGGCGCGGACGCGATTTCCCTCATCAACACGCTTCTGGGCATGTCCATCGACTGGCGCAGCCGGAAGCCGCTTCTAGCCAACGTCTTCGGGGGGCTTTCCGGTCCCGCCGTTAAACCCGTGGCCCTGCGCTGCGTCTGGCAGGTTTTCGAGGCGGTTTCCCTCCCCATCATCGGCATGGGGGGCATATCTTCGGGAGCCGACGCCCTGGAATTCATCCTGGCGGGAGCCCGGGCCGTCGCCGTCGGAACGGCCAACATCGTCAATCCCACGGCGGTCACCGGCGTGCTCGACGAGCTTGAGGCACTCCTTGTGCAACAGGGAGTACGGAACGTTAACGAGTTGGTGGGCGCGGCCCACCGTTAAGGAGACGGTAAAATAATGCAGGCCAAGGACCGTATCTTTGTGGCGCTGGACTTTGACGACGAGGGGGAGGCCGTAGCTCTGGCCCGCAGCCTGGCGGGAAGCGTGGGCGGCTTCAAGATCGGCATGCGCCTTTTCTACAGCGCCGGCCGTGAGGTCGTAGGGAAGATTGCCGGGTTGGGGTGCCCGGTGTTTCTCGACCTCAAGCTGCACGACATTCCGCAGACCGTGGGGCAGGCGGTGAGGGCCGTCGTCCGCCTGGGCGCCTCGATCATCAACGTGCACGCCGCCGGGGGCGGGGATATGCTCCGCGCCGCCGCGGCGGCCGCCGCCGAGGAGTCGGCGCTCTCCGGGATACCCTGTCCAAAGGTTATCGCCGTGACGGTCCTGACGAGCCTGGGCGATCAACACCTCGCGGAACTGGGCATCGCGGGGAGCGCCGCCGACGTCGTCGCGCGCTGGGCGCGGCTGGTGCACCGGGCCGGACTGGACGGGGTGGTTGCCTCCGCGCGTGAGGCCCGGACCATCCGCGAGACCTTCGGCCCCGGATTTTTAATCATTACGCCCGGCATCCGCCTCCCGGGCGAAGGGGCCGCAGACGACCAAGTGCGGGTGGCTTCCCCGGGCGCGGCGGTGGCGCAGGGAGCCGACTACCTCGTGGTGGGGCGGCCGATTACAAAAGCCGATGATCCCCCGGCCGCCGTAAGGTCGATCGTCGAGGACATCGAATCCGCAGTGGGGAGGACGTCGTGATGGAAACGCGCAAGCTCGGGGAAGACGAAGTCAAGGGTATCTTGGAGAGCAGCGGGGCCCTCCTTTCGGGGCATTTCCTGCTGACCTCGGGGCGGCACAGCGGGCAATACGTCCAGTGCGCGCAGGTTCTGAAGTACCCGCGCCACTGCGAGACACTGGGCAGGGCTATCGCCGCCGCCTTTGCCGGCGAGGATATCGATCTTGTTATCGGCCCCGCCCTCGGGGGCGTGATCATCGCCTACGAGGTGGCGCGGGCTCTCGATACCCAATGCCTTTTCACCGAGAGGGAAAACGCGAAAATGACCCTCAGGAGGGGGTTCCGCGTCACGCCCGGTGACAGGGTGCTCGTGGTGGAGGACGTGGTGACCACCGGCGGGTCGGTGATGGAGGTAATGGATGTCGTCCGCGAATGCGGCGGGGAAGTGGCTGGCGTCGGCGTGATCGTGGACCGCAGCGGCGGGAAGGTCGACTTCGGGGTCCGCAAGTACGCGCTCCTTACCCTCGATATCGCCACCTATACGCCTGAAGAATGCCCCCTGTGTATGGCCGGCGAAGTACCCCCGATAAAACCGGGCAGCCGCAATTCAGTCGTCAGTCGTCAGACGTCAGTAGTCGGTACTTGATGGGATTCGCTCCGCGAATCCCTGCTATTCTGACGACCGACGACCGCTTACCGGCGACTGATCAGGGCGGTGACGGCGAGACGGTAAGGGTTTTCTCGTTTGTATAGATAACCAGCCCGGGTTTGGCGCCCCTGGGCTTTTTTACGTATTTGCGCAGCGTGTAGTCGACGGGGACGCTGGGGGCGAGCCGCGCGCGGCTGAAATACGCGGCGAGGGATGCGGCTTTTTCGAGGGTGTCCGGATCGACTTCCCGGCCCGCTGTCTTGATAACCACGTGCGCTCCCGGCACGCCCCTGGCGTGCAGCCATACGTCCTCGTCCTTGCCAAGCTTGAAGGTTACGATGTCGTTCTGCCGGTTGTTGCGCCCCACAAGTATGCGCATCTCGTTGGGGGCCGCAAAAGAGAGGGGTTCGGCTACCGGGGACGGGCGCCCGGCTTGTTTGGGCGCTGTTTTATTGCCAGACAAGTAACCCTGCTGGACGAGTTCCTCACGGATTTCCGAAAGCTCGTCGAGGCCGGCCGCCAGGACGATGCTGGTTTCCACCGCCTCAAGATAGGCCTTTTCGTTTTCGAGGCTCCTGGTTTCCTCGCAGGCCCTGGCGACGGCCCCTTTCTGCTTGCGGTAGCGTTTGAAGTAGCGCTGGGCGTTGGCGGAGGGAGACAGCGCGGGATCGAGGGGGACAGTCACTTTCCGCATGACGGCAAAGTTGGTGAGCATGGCCTGGTCCGCGCCTTGTTGTAACTGGTGGATGTTGGCGGTAATAAGCTCGCCGTAGATCCGGTTCTGCTCGGCCTCCCCGGCGCTGCCGATCACCGACCGGCAGTCCTCAAGCCGCCGATCGATCTTTTTGACTTCACGGTTAACGATGCCGAGCAGCGCCCGGCGCTGCTCTTCGACGGCCTCGCTCTGCAAGCGGAAAGTATAAAAACGGTCGATGGCTTCGTTCATGGTTGTGTATTCCTGCCATTGGATGCCGGGCGCGCCTTCAAGCGGAAAGGCTGCGAAGTCGACGGGCTGGCCTGCAGCGCCGAGTAAAAGCCCCGGCCTGAAGCGCCCGGCTAAAGCCTTCAGGAAGAGATTCCGCAGGCTCGTCATCACCGTGCGCAGCTCGTAGACCCCGCATTCTTCCACGCGAATATCGGCCGGAAGGTTGGCCCGGTATAGAAGTTCGCCCGCCATAACGCGGCTTAAGCCTTCAAAACTCTGCTGCAGGGCTGCGGCCAACGAAATGCCGAGGCCCTTCCCGGTAACGGCATCCATGAAACCCTCCTCGTCGATATCCAGCGGATCCTTTTTTTCGCGTTTGGGAGAGACGTATTCCGCGCCGGGCAGGACCTGGCGGAGACGGCTTACGGCGTGGGTGTAGCGCTTGATGCCGTCAAGGATGATCCCGTCTTCGTCGACGAGAATGATGTTGGAATGTTTGCCCATGAACTCGGCGACAAGCGTTTTTCTGAAGGGCCGTCCCAGTTCGTCGCGGCCTCCCAGCGCTATGCGCAGCACTCTTTCAAACCCGGGCTGCTCGATGGTTTCTATGCGCGCGCCTTCAAGGTGCTTGCGCAAAACCTGGCAAAAGGTGTAAGGAGAAGGCGGGTTTGCCGGCGCCGATGCGGTCAGATGGGCGCGGTATCCAGTTGCGTGGGCGGATACAAGAAGGCGGAATTTCTCCCCTCGGCTGCGTATCAGCAGCACGAGCTGATCAGGGGCCGGCTGCTGCACCCGTTCGAGGCGCCCGCCCGTGCAAAGGCCGCAGAGCTCCCGGCGGACAGCGGCCAGGACTAAGCCGTCGAAGGGCACGAAGCACCACCTCCCGATCCAAATCTCGTACCAGTATAGCATCGCGGCCTTGCGGGGGTCAATTTCTGTTGGATTTGCCGGCTCCTGGCAATATACTAATAGACAGCAGCGCTTTGGAGGTCATCGCTTGATTCGCATTCGACGGGGACTGGTTTTGGAGATCGTCGCCCGGCGGCCCGGCATATGTGAAGTGCTTGTCGACGTGGAGGGGCGGCAGGAGAGAGCCGTTTGTTACGAAGACCTGACCGGACCGGTACAGCCGGGGGACGAGGTTGCGCTCAACACCACCGCTGTCCATAAGAAGCTTGGGACAGGAGGCGTGCATTTCGTCATCGCTAATCACTCGATTACGGCCACCGATGCCCCGGAGCCCGGTCACATTATGAAAATGCGCTATGCCCCGTGCCAGGTCAAAGTCCTGACCGTCGAGGAAGAAGCCAGTCCCCACGCCCAGGCCATGCGGGACTGCACGTCGCTTTCGGGCACGCCCGTGTTGATCGGCGGGCTGCACAGCATGCTGGGCCCTGCGGCGGCGGCCCTTCACGTCCTTGACCCGTCCCTGCGGGTGGTGTACCTCATGACGGATGGGGGAGCGCTGCCCCTGGCTTTCAGCCGTCTTGTCCACCAGCTTAAAGAAAAGGGGTTTGTACAGGCTACCGTGACGTGCGGTCATGCCTTTGGAGGCGATTTCGAGGCCATTAACATTTACTCCGGCTTGCTGGCCGCCAAGGTGGCCGCGCAAGCCGACGTAATTATCGCCGTAATGGGTCCCGGGGTGGTCGGCACCGGTTCAACCTTCGGGTTCACGGGGCTCGAACAGGGCCAGATCGTCAACGCCGTGCATACCCTGGGAGGACTGCCCGTGGCCATCCCGCGCATCAGCTTCGGCGACCGGCGCTTGCGGCATCGCGGGATCAGCCACCACACCGTCACCGCCCTTACCAGGGTCGCCCTCGTCAGGGCCTGCCTTCCCATCCCCTCCCTCGAACCCCCGCATATGGACGTGATCATGGAACAGATCGCGTGCAGCGGCCTGGCCGAAAAGCACGACGTCAGGATCCTCGACGGCGAAATCGGCATCAAGGCGCTTGAAGAAACCGGACTGCAGGTGACCACCATGGGGCGCGGCCCGCAGGACGACCCCGCCTTCTTCCGGGCGGCGGGCGCCGCCGCCCGCCTTGTCGCGGAGAACTTTATCAGGGCTTGAGAAGTAAAATCTTAAATATATTCAAGCAGGTCATCTGCAATCCCCGTCTTCTATCGGGGGACCGTTAACGATACCTGGGGTCAGTCATATATTTAACAGGATTTAACAGGCCACTTTTATTCTTGAAATCACGTGTGTAACTCCCTTCCCTAATGCCGTTACCTGTAACCTTGCTCCCATCAATACAACTTTACATGCGGTAGAGATCGTGGTTCGAAAGGCTCTTTAAATGGCATAAACTGGAGAGCCGTCCCATACAATGCTGATAGAGACAGAGTGTCATAGCGGTCCTTCCGGCGATGATGGGAAGGGGTATCTCTGTAATGCCTAGGGTTATTCGCCAGATCTGGGTGGCTTCTTTAAGGAACAACTGGGCCCTTTACCTGGTGGTTATTCTTTTCCTTGTCATCGGCATGGGGGTGGGCGTGTGGTCGGCCGGCAGCCTCCAGGGCGAGCAGGTTGATGAGCTCCAGGCTTACATCTCCACGCTTTTCTCCGCAACCCCCGCCGAGGGGCTGCATGGGGCCGCCATCCTCAAGGCCGCCACCTTTGAAAACCTCGTTTTCTTCGGCGCCGTCTATTTCGCCGGCCTGTCGGTGATCGGCGCGCCGGTGATGCTGGCCCTGATCTTCGTGCGGGGCTTCGCTCTCGGCTTCGCCGCCAGCCTGATCGTCGGGCAGCAGGGTCTGCCGGGGGTCCTTTTGGCGTCTGCATCGCTCCTTCCCCAGAACACCATCCTTTTGCCGGCCATGATCTTCGCCGGTGTCGCTGCCCTGTCGTTTTCGCTGCTTCTCGTGAGAAGGGGCTTCAACCCCCAGGTCACCGTATGGTCGAGCTTTCTCCGCTACACCGCCGCCATCTGCGCGTCGCTTTCCGTAGCGATAGGCTCGGGCCTGGTGGAAGCCTTTGTGAGCCCGTATCTGCTGCGTGCCGCGCTGGCCGTCTGCGGGCAGTAAAGGGGGATGACGCCTTGATTGTGGTCATCATCTCGGCCATCAAGCGCAAGGTCCTGTTCGCCTTCAGGCTCCTGCTCCTGGTGCTGATCATCGCCATTCTTTCGACGCAGGTCTACGGCATTCTTACAACCTCCGCGCCGAAGAACCCGGGGGCTGTCACGCCGGCGACCGGAGACCCCTGGAGCGGCATCATAGACAGTCTCAAAGATTACTACCGGGCCAATTCCCGGTAGGATTTTTTTTTATGGGGGAGAAAGACAACTGTTAGAAAATCTCGGAAGTGATGGCATGGAAACGCGGGTCAGGCAGTTTCTCGATTACCTTGCCGTCGAGCGGGGCCTGTCTTTTAACACCATCAAAGCGTATGAACAGGATCTCAAGGAATTCTGCGCTTTTCTTAAAAAACGCGGTGTCACCGAACTCCAGCCGGAGGACAAAGGGTTGATCACGGCCTTTTTCGGTGAGCTCCAGCATGCGGGGAAGAGCCCGAAGACCCTGGCCCGCTGCCTGTCCGCCATCCGGAGTTTTCTGCGCTTCCTGGTCGCCGAGGGCATGCTGCCCGCTGACCCTTCAAGCACCCTTTCGTCGCCTCGCGTAATGCTGCGCCTGCCCAAAGTCTTGAGGGTGGACGAGGTCGAACGGCTGCTCGAAAGCGTCAGCACCGCGACGCCGCTCGGGCTGCGCGACCGCGCCATCCTTGAAACGTTGTACGCCTCCGGCCTGCGCGTCTCGGAGTTGGTAGGGATGGAACTGAAAGACGTTAATCTGGAAAAAGGGTTCGTGCGCTGCCTGGGGAAGGGGGCAAAAGAACGGATGGTGCCCCTAGGCAGCACCGCCGCCCGCTATGTGAGTCTTTACCTACGCGAAGTCAGGCCCGCGCTGGTTTCCGAGCCTACCGGCCTGGTTTTCCTCAACCGCAGGGGCAGGCCCCTCACCAGGCAGACGGTTTGGAAAATGACCCGGGCGTATGCCGGGGCTGCAGGGATTCAGAAAGAAATCGGCCCCCACACCTTACGGCATTCATTCGCCACCCATCTGCTCGAAAACGGGGCTGACCTGCGCGTGGTCCAGGAACTGTTGGGGCACGCTGACATCGTCACCACTCAGATCTATACTCACGTAACCTTGAGCAAGCTGCGCGACGTTTACAATGCCGCCCATCCCCGCGCCTAGCGCAGCGGGAATAATAAAAGCAGCGAGGAGGGCTGATATTTGCCAATCAACCGCGTAATTGTGATTGTACTGGACAGCGTCGGCATCGGCTGGCTTCCCGACGCGGCGGCGTACGGCGACGAAGGCAGCAACACGCTTTGCAACATCGCCTGCCAGGTGGGCCGGCTGAGGCTTCCCACGCTGGGGGCTTTGGGGCTGGGCAACATCGCTCCCATCCAGGGCGTTCCCCCGGCAGAGGAACCGCTGGCCGCCTGGGGCAAGATGGCCGAAAAATCGGCGGGAAAGGATACGACCACCGGCCACTGGGAACTGGCCGGTCTCATCCTGGACAAGCCGTTCCCGGTATACCCGCAGGGCTTCCCCGGCGAGATCATCGAGGAGTTCTCAAGGCGTATCGGCCGTTCCGTCCTAGGCAACAAACCCGCTTCCGGAACGGCGATCATCGAAGAACTGGGCGCGGAGCACATGCGTACGGGCGCCCTGATTGTATATACCTCCGCCGACAGTGTCTTCCAGGTCGCTGCGCACGAGGACGTCGTTTCCGTCGAGGAGCTGTATCGGATATGCGAGACGGCCAGGGAACTGCTCCGGGGGGAGCACGCCGTCGGCCGGGTCATCGCCAGGCCGTTCACGGGCGAGCCCGGTTCCTTCAGACGGACCGAAAGGCGGCACGACTACGCGCTTCCCCCCGTGGGGCCGACGGTCCTTGACGCCCTGAAGGACGCCGGCCAGCACGTCGTGGCCATCGGCAAGGTCAAGGACATCTTCGCCGAGCGCGGGATCACCGCCCACCTCCCCGCTAGGAACAACGCCGACGGTGTTGACGCTATTCACCGCGCCCTTGACGGTTTCCCCACGGGTCTGATTTTCGCCAACCTTGTTGACTTTGACATGCTTTACGGCCACCGCAACGACGCCTGCGGGTATGCCGCCGCCCTGGAGGCCTTTGACGGCGCCCTGCCACGGATCTTGGCGCACCTCGCGGCACAGGACCTGCTCGTCATTACCGCTGATCACGGCTGTGACCCTACGACCAGCAGCACCGACCACTCCCGCGAATACGTGCCGGTGCTGGCCTACCATCCGGGGACGCGTGGAAACCGGCCCCTGGGAACCCGCGAGAGCTTTGCCGACATGGCCGCGACGGCAGCCGAGGTGTTCGGGATACCGTGGGGAACGGGGCGCAGCTTTTTGCAGGAGACACTTGCAGGGAGGGATGCGCGGTGAGAGCCTACGATCTTATCCTGAAGAAGCGCAACGGGGGCGAATTGTCAGTTGAGGAGATAGACTTCCTCGTCAAAGGCTATACTGAGGGATCGATCCCTGATTACCAGATGGCCGCCTTTTTAATGGCCGTTTATTTTCGGGGCATGAGCGACCGGGAGGCGGTCGACCTGACGGAGGCCATGGTCCGGTCGGGTGATCGCTGCGACCTCGGTTCCATCCCGGGGATCAAGGTCGACAAGCACAGCACCGGCGGCGTCGGCGACAAGACCACCCTTATCGTGGCGCCCCTTGCGGCCGCCGCCGGAGTCCCGGTCGCGAAAATGTCCGGGCGGGGTCTCGGCCACACCGGCGGGACGGTGGACAAGCTGGAGTCGATCCCCGGATTCCGGACCACGCTGACCCTCGACGAAATGGCAAAACAGGTCAGGGAGACAGGAGTGGCCGTCGTCGCCCAGACCGGAAACCTAACCCCGGCCGACAAGAAGCTTTATGCCCTGCGGGACGTTACGGCGACTGTGGACAGCATCCCCCTGATCGCCTCCAGCGTAATGAGCAAGAAGCTGGCCTCCGGCGCCGACGCAGTCGTCCTCGACGTCAAGGCCGGGAGCGGAGCCTTCATGAAAACGGTGCAGGGAGCCGTTGATCTGGCGCGGGCCATGGTCGCTGTCGGCGAACGGCGCGGCCTGCACACCGTAGCCCTGGTGACCGGCATGGACGAGCCGCTCGGGACTGCGGTCGGCAACGCCCTGGAGGTGCGCGAGGCGATAGACGTCCTTGCGGGCGGAGGCCCGGAAGACCTTAGAGAATTGTGTGTCAACCTGGCGTCCTACATGGTTGTCCTGGGACGCAAGGCCCCGACCCCGGCCGATGCGCGCAGGCTGTGCGAAGAACTCCTGTCCGGCGGATGCGCGCTTGCCAAATTCCGGGAATGGATCAGCACGCAGGGCGGCGACCCTGCCGTTATCGAGGACGGGAGCCTGCTGCCGCGCGCCGCGCGGGAAGTGCCTGTTCCCAGTGCGGCCTCCGGCTTTGTCGAGTCGATAGACGCCGAGACTGTCGGCAAGGCGGCGTCGCTGTTAGGAGCCGGACGGCTTACCAAAGAATCGTCGATCGATCCGGCGGTCGGGGTAACGGTCATAAAAAAGGTCGGCATGCGCGTGGAAGAAGGGGAGCCCCTGGGTATCCTGCACGTCAACGACCCGGCCGGGCTGGACGAGGCCATGACAGCCTTACAGAAGGCTTACCGTTTCGGTCAGGAACCTCCTCCGCGCCGGAGGCTGATCATCGCCGTGGTGACCAGGGACGGGGTGGATGGTCACCCGCCCCTAAGCACTTAGTGCTTTGGGGCCCGTTTGCGGGCCGTTATCACGTAAACCTGTCCGTGGTCGTCGGTTTTGGGCTGGTAGTCGAAGTCTCCTTCGGTCAGCATTTCGTAGACCCTTTCGGCCTGGTGGGCGTCAGCGGCCTCCATGGTGATCACCAGCTCGTCTTCGTGCCGCAATCCCGGCAACGTCGCGGCCAGCCAGCGTATGTCGCCGTCGTCGACCTTGTGCCCGAAATCGATGTTTACGGTCTTCAACGCTTTTCCCTCCTAATCGGCCTTTCCGCAGTTAGAATGCGCAACGGCAGCCGTAAATAAACTGCGACATAAGTCGCTTTTTGCGGTAGAATAGGAAGGAGCCGCCTCAAACCCAGTCCTGGCGGATTGGGCGGTAGTAGGCAGTAAGTAGTAGGACTCGAAGGCATTTCCGTTCGGAAATGCCAATAAATTTAACAAGCATTTGGAGGCGTGTAAAAGATGTACCGCATTGCTGTAATTCCCGGGGACGGGACCGGTCCGGAACAGGTCCGTGAAGGCCTTAAGGTTCTGGCCGCCATCGCCAAAAAGTTTGACTTTGCGTATGAGACCGTTGAATTTGACTACGGCGGGGAGCGTTTCTTGAAGACCGGGGAGGTCTTGCCTCCCGACGCCGTAGATGAACTAAAGACTTTCGATGCGATCTACCTGGGAGCGATCGGTCACCCGGACGTTAAACCCGGCATCCTGGAAAAAGGTATCCTGCTGACCCTGCGGTTTGCCCTTGACCAGTACGTCAATCTTCGCCCGGTCAAGCTCTTTCCCGGCGTTGAATGCCCGTTAAAAGGAAAGGGGCCCGAGGATATTGATTTCGTCGTGGTGCGGGAGAACACCGAAGGGCTCTATACCGGGTCGGGCGGCTTTCTCAAAAAGGGAACACCCGATGAAGTGGCCATTCAGACCTCGATAAACACGCGCAAGGGCGTGGAACGCTGCATCCGGTTCGCCTTTGAATACTGTCGCAAGCGCAACAAGGCCAAAAAGGTGACGCTTTGCGGCAAGACCAACGTCCTGACTTACGCCTTTAACCTGTGGGAGCGCGTCTTTCACGAGGTGGGCCAGGAATACCCCGACATTGAGCGGGATTACGCGCACGTTGACGCCATCTGCATGTGGATGGTCAAGAACCCCGAGTGGTTCGACGTGATTGTTACCGACAATATGTTCGGCGACATTATCACCGATCTCGGCGCCATGATCCAGGGGGGCATGGGTATTGCCGCGGGCGGCAACATCAACCCCGAGGGTGTCTCGATGTTTGAGCCGATCGGCGGCTCGGCCCCGAAATATACAGGTAAAAACGTCATCAACCCGCTTGCCGCCGTCATGAGCATGGCGATGCTACTCGAACACCTGGGCGAGAACGCAGCTTCGCAAGCGGTGGAAGAGGCCGTGAAGCTGGCGTGCGCCAACAACCTCAAGAGCATGGCCGCCGGTAGGATGGGGTATTCCACCAGCGAGGTCGGGGACTTGATCGTTGGTTATCTGGGAGGTTAGGGTATGGTCTGGATGGTACTTTGAGACCATACAGGACTAGCAGGTTATAAAATCTGTCTAATAATTTCCTGTGGCGCTTTAACGTCACAAATCAGCCACTCAAGGATTAGATAGAATAGAGAGTGGTCCAGGAGGTGTGGACCTATCTCTGAAAGAGGAGTTAGGGAAGGTATCAGTTTAACGCTGGAAGAATACCAGCAGCTTTTTGAACGCTATTATCCGGAAATCTGCCGCCAGTTAGCTTATGTTACCGGCGACCGGACAAGCGCTGAGGATTTGGCCCAGGAGACTTTCCTCAAGCTGTACGCGACGCCGCCCCGTCATCGCGACAATCTTGTCGGGTGGCTGCGTAAGGTGGCTGTCAATCTGGCCTATAAGCACATCCAAAGGGAACAGAACCGCCAGAAAAGAGAGCTCAGGACGGTTTCCGAAGGGGTGCACACTACCGACGTCGACCAGTTCTGGCGCCGGCACGAGGTGAAACAGGTCAGGTCCGTTCTGGACAAACTTGCTGAACGCGACCGAATATGTTTGATCCTTAGGTTTTCCGGGTACAGTTATGCCGAAGTGGCGCGGGCCATAGGCGTGGAGGCTTCGTCCGTGGGTACTATCCTGGCCCGGGCGCGAGCCAAATTCCGTGATGAATTCAATCGCCAGGAGGGAGGTGCCTAACCATGTGTTTTAACGAGGGTACGTTGCAGGCCTATTTGGACGGCGAAGTCCCCGAAAGTGAACGTGAACGCATTGCACGGCACCTTTCAGAGTGCGACTTGTGCCGCGAGGGACTGGATAACTTGAGGGAGTGCAGCAGCTTTGTCGATACGAAGCTCGCGCTGTACGCGCAGGCCCTGGATAGTCCTGGCTTTGATACTGAATCGGCATGGCGGGCCCTCAAGCAGAAACTGGTGGTCCGGCCCGCAAGATTATGGCAAGGATGGCTGGGCGCATTCGCCGTCGCGGCCGTTTTCTTCCTGGCTGTCGGTGTAGGTTTGGGTCTGCAGCAGTTTGGTTTCGGGCCGCCCCGGGAGGTCGCGGATTCCCAGCCAGGTAGAGCCAAGAGTCAGGAACAGCAGGTTGATAAACAGTTAAGGGACGAGGGTGCCCAATCGCAGGTTAAAACCGCTCCGGGGGTCATCGGGATGTCTCCCGATAATGAAGGAGTGTTGCAGGGGCAAGACTCTGTTATAGTGGATAATGGCAGCTCAGAGGGCAGCTCGCCGCGATCACTGACTGCTACTGTCAACGGCGGCAGCGTTCCGAAGCGCGGTTCAGGACATCCAAACGGCAGCAGTGCCCGCATGCTGGCGGCCACGATGCCGGGTGTAGCCGTCCAGCCAGGAGAGTTGGAAGAGGTATTATACAGGGATACGGAAAAGCAGTGGAACGTCGATGACGTCCAGGCCAAAACCGCGGTGGAGCTCCTTAATGCGTCCGTGCCGGTTTTGGAGGTTCCGGACGCCGAAAAGCCCAATGGCGGCCTCTTCCTGCGAATGAAAAACGACCGGCTGTTGATTCTTGCGGCGGTACCCGGTGACCTGGTTCAGTGCTACGGTTTGTCCGAGCGGGGCGTCATCCTGGTCAAGAGCCCAGAACTTTCACAGTTGCTGCTGGAGATTGCCGCTTTAGGGCCACCCAGCACTCAATGACGAGTGGATCGTAAAGAAGTGTTAGCTCGTGACCTTTTGGTTGTCGAGTTGAGTGCTGGGCATAATAATCCTGAGGTGACGCAGACATGCACGATGAAGCCGATCGGGGAGTCGGCCAGCGGATCCAGGATTTCCTGGAACACCACAAAGGTTTCTACAGCTATGACCTCAACGCCAGCGAGCACGACGGAGAGGTTGTTTTGACGGGTATCGTCGATACTCTTGCCGAAAAGCAGCAGCTTACCCGGCTGATTTCGTCCATGCCCGGCGTAAAAAGGGTGGAGAACGACGTTGCCATCAGCACCGACGGGCAGATTACCGACGCCGAGGTCTTGGAAGAGGTGATGGAGGAGTTCGCCCAGACCCCGGGGTTGGACGCAAAGCGGGTCGGGGCGAAGGTTAGCGGAGGAAGGGTGTTTTTGGTCGGTCATACCGACGACCCATCGGAGATTCGCGCCGCGAGGCCCGCCGCCGCGAAGGCACGAGGCGTCAGGGAAGTGATCGACCAGGTTAGCCGCGCGGAGCACGAGCCGTCGCTTGACGAACTCTTCCACTCACAGGTCCGCAACGATGAAGAGAGATGACAGCCGACACCAAGCCAAGCTATTAGACTGCCGGCTAAATGGGGCTTTAACAAAACGCATCTCAAGTTAATGAAACCAGGCTGTCGAATCCTACTGAAAGCTCGGAGAGGACCGGCAACTGTTGTTTTTCAACAGTTCCTACGATGCCGGGCTTTTTCTTCTCTCTATCCCTCACGGCAGGAAATACCGGGGAAGCCGACGAAAACCTGAGCAACATCTAAAGTAAATCCGGGAAGGCCGAGTATGAAGCTCTTGTACTTGACCGACACCCACATCCGGGGCACGAACCCCAAATACAGGCTCGACGATTTCGCCTCGACCCTCCGCGCCAAGCTCATCGAGGTGGTCGGCCTCGTTGAAACGCACCGCGTCGATTTTGTGATCCACGGCGGTGACGTTTTTGACATGCCCAGCCTGCCGCTGCCCGTGGTGGGGGACTTCATGGAAATCTTGGCGCGTATCAGGGCCCCCATCTACGCCGTGGCCGGGAACCACGACATTTACGCCTATAACCCCGAAACGCTCGACCGCACCATGCTTGGCTTCCTGTCCAGGCTGGGGCATTTTCGCCTCTTGCAGCCCGGATCTCCTGTCTACGTCGAAGCCGGCGGTGTCAGAGTGCAGCTTTCGGGAATGCACTTTCACTACGCGATGGATAGGCGGGACTTCAGGATGGATTATTGCGTCCGCAAGGTCGATTGCGATTTCGCCATCCACACCACGCACGGCCTGCTTTTGACCCGGCCTGTGGCGCCCGAGATACCGCATACCCTGGCCGAATCCGTCGCACAAAACACCGAAGCCGACCTGACGCTCGGGAGCCACGCCCACTTCGGCTTTGCTCCCGTGACGTTCGACGGGCGGACGGTGGCGAACCCCGGCGCCCTCGCGCGCCTTTCGCCGCAGCCGGCTGATGTGCAGCGCCGGCCGCAGGTCCTGCTCATCGACCTTACGGGCGAAAAGCCTGCTTACGTCTTGATCCCGCTAACTTCGGCACCCCTTGGAAGCACCGTTATCGACACGCAGCAAGCCAATAATTTTACAGCCCGGGAAGCAGTTTTATCCGATTACCTCAAGGGTTGGGGATCGGCCTCCACCCTCGAAGACGTTTTGCACAACTTGGCCCAGAGGGACACGCTGTCCGAGAAGGTGCGCGACGAAGCCATGCACCGTTTACAGGATGCCCGGAAAGGAATAGGGTGAATTGACGGCATACATCGCCCGCGTCGTCCTTGAGAATTTTCAATCCCACGGCAGGACCGAGCTTGTCCTGGTGCCCGGTTTCAACGTCCTCGTCGGTGAGTCGAACCAGGGCAAAAGCAGCGTCTTGCGGGCCTTGGTCTGGCTTTTTTACAACGAGCCCTGCGGGACGGCTTTCATCCGTTCGGGCCGGGACTGGTGCCGCGTCTCGCTGGAGTACAGCGACGGGACGGCGCTCAGCAGGACGCGCACCCGCGCGCGGAATTCCTACCTCATCCTCTATCCCGGCGGCGCGAGCCGGACATTTGAAACCAGCGACGCCGAGGTGCCCCAGGAGGTGCGCGGCGTCCACGGGATCGCCCCCGTCTTGCTCGCCGACGGCGTCCTGGCAGCGATCAACGTCTCCCGCCAGTTCGACCAGCCGTTTTTGCTTACCGAGCCGGAGGACGTGCGGGCGGAGGCGATCGGCCGTCTTCGCGGCGCCCACGTGGCCGACCGGGCCCTGGACGGCTGCTTGAGCGCCTTGCAAGAGGGTGTAGCCCGGGGCGCCGGCGAGGAAGACGTCCGTGTGCTTGAGCAGGCCTGCCGGCTGCTCGCCCAGTCTTCCGCCAGCGTAAGGGAAAGCGCCCGGCGCGATGTCGAGGATTTTGTCAACAGCGCGCTGCGTTTTATTTTCGGGCCGGAGCCGACCTTCAAGATAGGTTTCGCCAGGCGCGACCCGAAGATTGTCTGCGAATTTTCTATCGTGTCTTCCTCCGGAGCCGTTCCCCTCGAAGGGATTCTTCAGGAATCCCAGGGCGCGGGGATCGTCGACGTCATCTCCCTAGCCCTGCGCATTGCTTTCCTGGAGGGTCACCAGCCCAGGCTTCCCGGCCCTCTCCTTCTCGATGAGCCCGTCAAGCATTTGAGCGACCAGTACGCGCTCGGCTTGAGCCGTTTTCTCAAAACGGTAGCCGACACGTTTGACAGGCAGATCGTCATGGCCACCCACGACCAGCATCTCACAGCGGCGGCCGATATGCTGTACGTCTTCGAACGGCGCGAAGGAGAAACCTTCGTGCATTCCCGGGGCAGCAGCATCCGGGGTTATGTGCGCAGGCCGGGCTCCTAAAAGGCGTGCAGGAATACCTGCCGTTTCTTCCGAAATGTTGTCGCAATGACAAACCGCTGTCTTTCCCCCGGAAAATAATACTGTCGGGCATTTGGGAACGGAGGAGGAACGTCCTTTGCATCTTCGCCTGATCCTCGGCCGCGCGGGCGCGGGGAAAACCAGGCTGTGCCTCGACGAGATCGGGGCACGGTTGCGCCGGGCCCCCGAAGGCCGCCCGCTAATCCTGCTTGTCCCGGAACAGGCTACTTTCCAGACCGAACTCGGTTTGGCCCGCACGAGCGGGCTCGGCGGTTTTACAAGGGCTCACGTCTTGAGCTTCCGCCGCCTCGCCCTGCGCATCCTCCAGGAAACCGGTGGAGCCTGCCACCCGCGCATCAGCGAAATCGGCAAACGTATCGCCTTGCGCCTGATCCTGGAAAAACACCGCAAAGAGTTAAAATACTTTATACGGTCATCGGCGCAGCCCGGTTTCTGTGATGTTCTTGCGCGCACCCTTTCCGAACTGAAATTCTGCAACGTCGGCCCGCGGGAACTCCTGACCGCCCGGCAAAGCATCCCCGGCGACCCCCTGGCCGACAAGTTGGGGGACCTGGTTGCGGTCTGGGCGGCTTTGGGCCGCTTGCTCGAGGGCCGGTACACCGATCCCGACGATTTTCTCGCCCTTGCGGCCCAAAAAGCCGGCCAAGCCCTGATATGCAAGGATGCCGAGATATGGGTCGACGGGTTTTCCGGTTTTACCCCCCAAGAATATGCGATGCTGCACGCGCTGGCGCTGCACGCCGGGCGGCTGAACGTCGCGCTTTGCCTGGACCCCGGCAATGCCGGCGCCGCCGACGAGTCCGACGGTTTCTATCCCACCCGCGCCACCTACCGGCGGCTGGTTGAAATGGCTTCCCGCGCCGGGGTACGCATCGAGGAGACGGTGGTGCTGTCGTCGCCGGCGCGCTTTCTCGACAGCCCGGTGCTGCGGCATCTGGAGTCTTCCTTTTATCGCCGCCCGTCACCGCCCTACGAAGGTATTCCCGCCGGCCTTCGCCTGGTGGCGGGCGCCAACCGAAGGGCCGAGGTTGAGGCCGCCGCCCGCGAGATCGTGAGCCTGGCCCGCGACCGGGGCTACAGGTGGCGGGAAATAAGCGTCGTTATGCGTGACATCGAACAGTACCACGACCTGCTGGCCTGCGTTTTCAGCGATTACGGCATCCCGTTTTTTATTGACCGCAAGAGGCCGGTCGGTCATCACCCGCTTATCGAGCTGGTTTCCTCGGCCCTGGAGGTCGCGGCCGACGGCTGGCCGTACGACGCCGTTTTCCGCTTTCTCAAGACCGATCTCGTCCCGGTGACCCGTGAAGAGGTTGATTTGCTTGAAAACTACGTCCTGGCCCACGGCATCAGGGAAGGCCAGTGGCTTAGCGCCGAACCCTGGCCGTACCTCGCGCGGCGCAGCCTGGATGACGCCTCGGCGCCAAGCCCGGGGGAAGAGCGGTTCCTTGCTCGGATCAACGACATCCGCAGGCGCGCGACCCGCGAGCTGGCGGCCTTTTGCGCCCAAGCCCGGAGCGCTCCCGGCGCGGCCGCCCTCGCGGCGAACCTGTTCAAGCTGCTGGACGGGCTCGGCGTTCCCGGCCGCCTGGCGTCGTGGGCCAGAGCGGCCGCGAATAACGGACGGCTCGAAGAAAGCCAGGAACACAAACAGGTGTGGGAACAGGTCGTGCACCTGCTTAACCAGCTCGTCCTGATCCTGGGCGAGGCGGACCTTCCGCTCCGGGACCTTGTCCGGGTTATCGGCAGCGCTGTGGAAGGCATCCGCCTGGGAATGATCCCTCCCGGGGTCGACCAGGTGCTCGTCGGCGCCCTTGACCGCTCGCGCAACCCGGAGATCAAAGCGTGCTTCGTGCTTGGGGCCAACGACGGCGTTCTGCCCATGCGGCCGTCCGAGAACGGCCTGTTCACCGAACGCGAGCAGGAGCGCCTGCGAGCGCTCGGGGTGGAACTGTCGCCATCCGGCCGGCAGCGTGTCTTCGAGGAACAGTACCTGGTCTACATCGCCCTTACGAGAGCCAGCGAGTATTTGTGGGTCAGCTATCCGATGAGCGATGCCGAGGGGCGGGCCCTGTCTCCCTCGCGGCTGTTGCAGCGCCTTAAAGAGCTTTTCCCGCGGCTGCGCGAGGATTTCGCCGGCATTGAACCGGCGTCGGGGGATGTCTCCTGGATATGCCGCCCGGAGCCGACGATGTCCTGCGTTATCGCGGCGCTCCGGGCCTTGCGGAGGGGCGGTTCCTGCGACCCCGTCTGGCTGGAAGCCTATAACTGGTTTCTGACCGCCCCGCAGTGGGCCGGCCGTTTTAAGAGTTTGTTGGCCAGTCTGACTTTTCGGAACAACGAGCAAAACATTTCCCCGGTCAAGGCCCGGCACCTGTACCGCTGTCCCATACGCTTGAGCGTCTCTCAGGTCGAACGTTTTCAGGCCTGTCATTTCGCACACTTTATGTCCCACGGGCTGCGCCTGAGCGAGCGGCTCCAGTTCGATTTTGCAGCGCCGGCGGTGGGCGATTTCCTGCATGCCGCCTTGAAGATGGCCGGGGAGCGTGTGCGGGACGGGGAAGACGGCTGGGAAAAGCTCGACCGCGCCGGGATCAGGCGGCTGGCCTCGGAAGTGCTTGAGGACCTGGCCCCGAAGTTTAAAAGCGAAATCCTGTTCAGCACGGCCCGTTTCCGCTATTTCAGCCGGAAGCTGCAGCGCACCCTGGAAAGGTCGTTGACGCTTATGGCCGAACACTGCCGCCGGGGGGCTTTCAGGCCTGTGGCCTTTGAGATCGGTTTCGGTCCTGGGGAAGAACTGCCCCCGATCCGGCTCAAACTGGGCGACGACCGCGAGATCGAGCTGCAGGGGCGCATCGACCGGGTCGATATGGCTGCGGGACCTTCCGGTAACTATTTCCGCATTATCGATTATAAAACAGGCCGCGTCAATCCCGACCTCAATCTTATCGCCTGCGGCCTTCAGTTGCAGTTGTTGGCGTACCTGGACGTCATCATTACGCACGCCGTCCGGATATGCGGGAAGCCGGCCCTGCCGGCCGGGATTCTGTATTTCAGCGTCAGCGACCCGTTCGTCGCCGCGCCGGGGCCGTTGAACCCTCCCGAGGCCGAGAAGAAAATCCTTGCCGCTCTCAAACTGAAGGGGTTCGTTCTGGCCGATTCCGAAGTCGTCCGCATGATGGACAGGCAAACGGGTCACCTGTCGGAAATCCTGCCGGTGGGCCTTAAGAGCGACGGCTCGTTTTATCCGCCCGCGGCCGCCGTATCCGAGGACCGGTTCAACCTGCTGCGGGCGCACGTCCACCGGGTATTCGCCGCGGCCGGCAAGGCGATGCTGGACGGCGCCGTCGGGATCAACCCCTGTGACGGCAAGAGCTACAATTCCTGCAGGTATTGCCCCTACCGCCCGGTGTGCCATTTCGACCCTTTGCTGCCCGGCAATGAATACCGGCGATTGCGGGCGCAACCTGTAGACCGGATCTGGCTCGCCCTCGCGGCTGCGGCCGGAGGTGACGGGAATTGACGACGCAATGGACCGCCCAGCAGGAAGAGGCCATCACCGCGCGGGGCACCAACGTCCTGGTTGCGGCATCGGCCGGGACGGGGAAGACGGCCGTCCTGGTGGAGCGCATCGTGCGCTGCATCACCGATCCTGTAAAACCGGTCGACGTCGACCGGTTGTTGGTCGTCACCTTCACCAACGCGGCCGCCGCCGAGATCCGCGCGCGGGTGGGGCTGGCCGTCGGGGCCGCGCTCGGCGTCGACCCGGAGAACAGGTACCTGGCCCGGCAACTCGCCCTGCTTGACCGGGCTTCGATCACCACCTTGCATTCCTTCTGCCTGGAGCTCGTGCGGCAGTATTTTTACAAGCTCGATATCGACGGGGCCTTCCGCATCGCCGACGAGCACGAGGCCGCGCTGCTGCGCCTGGACGCGGTGGAGACCCTGTTCGAGCATTACTACGCTTCCGGGGAAACGGGGTTTCTGGCTCTGGTCGACGCCTACGGGGGGGAACGCGGCGACCACCTGCTGCAGGACCTGGTCCTGGACATCCACAGGCACGCCGGCGCCCATCCCGATCCGCAGGCGTGGCTCGCCGGGGCGGCAGGGTCGCTGTCGGCTCAAGAGATGGACCTGGATGATTTTCCGTGGATGGGCGATCTCAAGGAATACATTGCGCTGGCCCTTGACGGGGCGCTGCACGACCTCCGCCTCGCCCGGGCGCTGGCGTCGCAACCGGGCGGGCCCGGGATCTACCTGGCGACGCTGGCCGAGGACGAGGCCCTGGTTGCGGGTATCCGCACCACCTTGGCCGAAAACTGGGAAAGCTTCTACGCCGCCTGCTCCCGGGCTGCCTTTGGCAAGATCAAGCCCTGCCGCGGCGGGGACGTCGAGCCCGGCCTGAAGGAACGCGTTCAGCACCTGCGTAACAGGGCCAAGGAGCTCGTAAGAAAGCTCAAGGAGGAATACTGTTCGCGTTCCCCGGCGGAGGCCGTCGAGGACCTGAAGCTGGTCGCGCCGATGGCCGGCGCTCTCGTGGATGTCGTCAAAGCCTTCGACAACGCTTACGCCAGGGCCAAGCGCAACCGCAACGTCCTGGATTTCAGCGATCTTGAACACCACGCGCTGCGGCTTCTCGAGGAAACCGAGATCGCCGGCGACTTGCGAGGGCGCTTCGAGGAAGTGCTTGTTGACGAGTACCAGGATATCAACGCGGTCCAGGAGCGCATCCTGCAGACTGTTTCCCGCCAGCAGCCGGGCGGGCGGAACCTGTTTATGGTCGGGGACGTCAAACAAAGCATCTACCGGTTCCGCCTGGCCGAGCCCGGGCTGTTCCTGGCGAAGCAGGCGGATTACAGGGAACGTCCGGGCGCCGACGGCCGCCTCGTGCACCTGAGCGGCAACTTCCGCTGCCGGGCCCAGGTCGTCGACGCCGTCAACTTTTTATTCCGGCAGATCATGACCGCGAGGGCGGCGGAAATGCCGTACGGCGCTGAGGCCGAGCTCGTCCACGCCGCCCTGTACCCCGCGCCGCCTCCCGCCGTCGACAGCGTCGCCGGCCCCGTGGAGGTGTACCTTCTTAACCTCGATGGCGGACAGGAAAACGGCGCCGAGGACGGCGAGGGAGAAAACGGCCCGCCGTCAGCCCGGGAGTTGACCGCCGGCCAGTCGGAGGCGCTGCTCGCCGCCCGGCGCATCAAGAACATCGTCAAGTCGGGAGTTTGCGTTTTTGACAAGGCGACGGGCGATTACCGGCCCGCCGGCTACCGCGACTGCGTGGTCCTTCTGAGGGCGACGTCGGGCTGGGCGAGCGTTTTCGTGGAGGAATTCCGCCAGCAGGACATCCCGGTTTACGCCGACCTCGGCACGGGCTACTTCGCCGCCGACGAAGTGGAAACCATGCTATCGCTGCTTGCCGTCATCGACAATCCGCGGCAGGACATCCCGCTGGCCGGTGTTCTGCGTTCGCCGCTCTTCCGTCTGACGGGCGAGGACCTGGCATCCATCCGCCTGGCCAGGGAGAACGGGGATTTCTACGACGCCGTGCATGCGGCGGCCGGCGACCCGTCCCTGCCGGCGGCCGCAATCCTTAACACCTTCCTGGAAAAGCTGGAGGCCTGGCGCACGATGGCCCGCCGGGGGGCCCTTTCGGACCTAATCTGGAACATTTACCGTGACACCGGCTATTACGATTTTGTCGGAGGATTGCCCGCCGGGCCGCAGCGTCAAGCAAACCTCAGGGCGCTTTACGAGCGGGCCAGGGAGTTTGAGACCACTGTTTTCCGCGGCCTCTTCCGTTTCCTGCGCTTCATCGGGCGCATCAGGGAGAGCGGGGGAGACCTCGGGACAGCGCGCGCTCTCGGGGAAGACGAGGACGTGGTCCGCATCATGAGCATCCACAGGGCGAAAGGTCTGGAGTTTCCCATCGTGATCCTGGCCGGTCTGGGCAAGGTCTTCAACAAACAGGACCTTAACAAGGGCGTCCTGGTGCACCGCGAGCTGGGCCTGGGCCCGCAGGTCGTCGACCTGGCCTCCCGTGTGGTCTATCCAACGCTGGCCAGGCGTGCCATCCGGGCCCGGCTGGAGTCGGAGGCGCTTGCCGAGGAGATGCGCACCCTTTACGTCGGCCTGACCAGGGCCCGTGAAAAACTGATCCTGATCGGTTCAGTGGCCGACCGCGGCAAGGCGGTGCTGCGTTGGTCGCAGGTTGCGGCCTGCGACGGCTGGGCCATCCCCGACCACATTCTGTTCTCGGCGCGCTGTCCCCTTGACTGGCTTGTTCCCGCGCTCGTCAGGCACCCCGACTGCGCCGCCCTGCGACGGGAATGCGACATTGGAGAAACTGCCGACCGGATGCTTGCCGATCCCTCCCGCTGGTCGGTCCGCGTCCTGACGCCGGAGTCCCTGCGCGATTTCCGGCCAGCCGGCGCTGGGGCGGCGGAGACTTTAAACTTCATCGGCCAGGGCCGGCCTTGGCCCGGCCCGCCGCAGCACGCGGCCGAGATCGACCGGCGCCTGAGCTGGGTCTACCCGTGGCTGCCCGCTCAGACCATACCGGCCAAGCTTACGGTCACCGAAGCCAAGCACGCCTTTGCCGCCGGCCTGCCCGGGGACGAGGCAGCCCGGCCTTTCGAGTTCGACGATTACGCCTTCAGGAGTAGGCCTGGCTTCCTCGTCCATCCCGGCGCCCTTTCGGCTGCCGACGTCGGCGCCGCGGTACACCTCGCCATGCAGCACCTCGACCTCAAGGCCGTTCTTGACGAAGAGGATGTCGGCCGCCAGCTTAAGGACCTGCAGTTGCGCGGCTTCCTTACGGAGGCCCAGCTGACGGCCGTGGATTGTGCCCAGTTGGCCGGCTTTTTCCGCACCTCCCTGGGGCAACGCATGCGTTCGGCTGAGCGTGTGTACCGCGAACTCCCGTTCACCATGGCCGTCCCCGCGTCCGAGGTCTACCCGTTCCTGGAAGGAATTCCGAGCGAGGAAAAGGTCCTGCTGCAGGGCGTGATTGACTGCGTTTTCTTGGAGGAGGACGGGGCGGTGCTCATCGACTATAAGACGGGCCGTGTCGAAAAGGACGGGGGAAACGGGATGATCGCGCGCTACAGAGGGCAGCTCGCGCTTTATGCCCGGGCCCTGGAGACCGTCCTCGGCTGGCGCGTCAAGGAGCGCTATCTTTACCTCTTCGGCCGGGGCGCCGCTGGCGCGCTGCGGCTGGAAGAACGCTGACAACCGACGGCCTTCCCCTGCGAGCCCCCCTTTTTTGCATAACTCGCTAAATCATGGGCAAAGATAACGGAGAAAGGGGGTGAGCCGATGCCGGAAATCAAGTGCACCGTCACCGAATGTGAGTATAACCATAACGTGAAGTGTGACGCTCCGATGATCCAGGTCGCGCGCAACCACTCGTCCCAGGCTTCAGCCTCGGACCAAACCCAGTGTGAAACCTTCAAGAGAAAGTCCTAAGCAGCATTGGCGCAAAAAGAGACTGGCTGTGAGACCAGTCTCTTTTCATTATTAGCGAGGCCTATTTAAACCGTACGGGAACGACGACCTTGTCGACCTCGCGGCCGTCCTCGGGGCTCTCCCAGAAGACCTCGAGGCGGCCCCTTCCTTCAGCCGGAGGCTTGAAGGTCAGGATAAGCTCGAAGTCCCCTCGTGCGGGGGCTCCGGCGGTGGCGGTCGTAAAGCCCTCCGCCAGTTTCCGGCTGTCGTTTTCCACCAGCCGCCCCTTTACCGTTCCTTCAAAGACCCTGGCGCTCCCGGCCACGCGCAGGGGACTGCCGACGACGCTTTCCGGCGCGGGAGCGGTGATCCAAATGGCCGGCTCGTAGACTCTGGAAAGGTTCCGCTTGAAAGGCTGCTCGTACAGGCCCACGTGTCCCCACCAGTCCTTGGCACGGTTATCCAGCCTGCCGTTGACGAGAAAAGAAACCCGCTCGATCTCCGGGAACTCGGTGAGCGTGTTGACCACCGACTGAATGCCGAGCATCTCTCCCATGGCTCCGACGTTGACCTTGAGAACGTCTTCCGAAAAATTGACTGTTGCCAGCCCGTTTTTGACCCTGATATCGAGAACCTTGGTGCCCTTGGGCAAAACCTGCGTTGCCCCCGGGGTTCGGGGCGTTCCGGAAATAAGTTCCTGCAGCGCCAGCCTGTAAGGGTTGCGGTCGCCGGAGACCTGGTGGATCTCACGGACCAGGAAGGCGTCGGTCTGCGTTGTTTTGGGGTAATAGACGGCCACCTGCTGTAATTTTTCCGCCTTGCCGGGCTCGTCGACACGGGGGGAAAGCCGGGCTTCTCTCCCGCAACCCGCCGGGAACAAGAGAAAGAACAACAGGAATATGGCTCCGCAAAGGCGGAAATATCGCGCTAACAACACGTTTCCTCACCAACTCTCACCAAAAAGTCGGACACTCCTATTTCCTTCTTAGCTTACCACCAACAAAGGAGAAAGCACGTCCCGTTGCGAATCCTGTACCAGTAAATCTATGGGGGAAGCGGATGCATAAACTAGGTTTGGCTGTTTTTGGACTAATCGGCGTGCTTTTCACGCTATGTGCCGCCGGATGTGCCGTTGACGACGGCCCCTGCCCGGTGCCGCGGATCGTCGCCGACATCGATACCGACGGGGACGGGGTCTTGGACGCCGACGATATCGTGGCCGGCGCCCGGCCGGAGGCCGACAGGAAGACCAGGTACAGCGCGGCCTATTATCCGGGCGGTTACCCTCCGGACGGCGAGGGCGCCTGCACCGACGTGGTCTGGCGCGCGATGCGCGCCGCCGGGCACGACTTCAAGGCCCTCGTCGACGCCGATATCGCCGACGACCCGGAGGATTACCCCAGGGTCGCGGGGAACCCCGATCCGGATATCGACTTTCGCCGGGTGCCGAACCTTGTCGTTTTCTTTAGTAAATACGGAGAGAGCCTGACTTGTGATGTCCGTCCGGGCGACGCCGAAAACCTCGCCGCCTGGCAGGGGGGAGACATCGTCGTCTTCGGCAGGCCGCTGGAGCACATCGGAATTGTTTCCGACAGAAGGCGCAGAGACGGCGTGCCGCTCCTGATCCATAACGCCGGCCCCCACGCCACGGAGGCCGATGTCCTCACGTCCTGGCCTACCAGGATAACGCACCATTTCCGTTACCCTCCGGCCCGCACTCAATTACCCGGGATCCCCGTGCAACAAAAGAATAGACCAAGGGATTAATTATCGGCGTAAATGCCTCTATTCTCTATCGAGTGCCGGGTTCAACGACTCGAACCGTTTCCATCCTGTCGCCCGCCTCGATGCTGTCGACGACACTCATCCCGTCCTTAACCATGCCGAAAACGGCATACTGCCCGTCAAGCCAGGGAGCGTCCTTCTTCAAGAAGTAGAACTGCGAGCTTGCGCTGTCGGGATGCTGCGCCCTGGCCATGGCGATACACCCTCTGACGTTCCTGAGATCGGGGTGCGTTTCGAGTTTGATGCGCTTGCCGGAGCCTCCCGTGCCGTCGCCCTTGGGGTCGCCGCCCTGAACCACCCAGTGCTCCACGCGGTGGAAGGTGAGACCGTCGTAGAAGCCCTGGCTCACCAGATCGATAAAGTTCTCCGCCGTGACCGGCATCCTGTCGGGGTCGACCTCGATAGTGATCTCGCCCTTAGAAGTTCTCATCGAGATTGTTTTTGCTGACAACCGCCTGGCCTCCTCACTGCAATCTTTAACGTATCTTAAGCATATTACACGCACAACCGGCCTGGCAATAATGTCCATGCGTTCTTACCGGTGAGTTCTTTCTTGACGAACCCTGCGCTCTTACTTTTCCTCTCTGAAGGATTCCCTTCTCGTGCGGTGAACGATTTACGTATACCGGTTTAGTCACTTCTTATTTCCGGTCTCTGACATCTTGAGTGAGGTGCTTCCGCTTGACCTGTGACACCCTGGCCATCGTCAACCCCGCTGCGGGGGGCGGGCGAACGCGCAAGGCGTGGCCCGCTTTGAGCAGGAAGATACGCGATCTCGGCCTCCGTTTCGACCAGATGGATACCGATGCTCCCGGGGCGGGACAGTCAGTGGCGCAAAAAGCCATCGCGGAGGGATACCGGCGCCTGATCGCCGTTGGCGGCGACGGAACGGTAAATGAAGTCGTAAACGCGATGATGACGGCCGGTGCGGCAAACGTGGAACTCGCCGTCATCCCGATGGGCACGGGCAAGGACCTGGGCCGGTCGTTGGGCATCCCGCACGACCTTCTCGCGGCGGCCAGGCTTTTGCAAACCGGCACGGCCAGGAGGCTGGACGTCGGCTTCATCGAGTGCACGGGAATGGATAAACAGCCCTGCCGCCGGTACTTTTTAAATGTCGCCGACGTGGGGCTTGGCGCCGAAACTGCCCGGCGCGTCAACCGGACAAGCAAGTGTCTGGGCGGTTTCCTGTCTTTTTTCTACGGGGCGCTCGCCACGCTGATCCTCTACCGTTACAAGCCCGTGCAGTGTACCGTGGACGGTTTGGAAACAAAATCGCTCGACCTGGCCATCGCCGCCTTGGGCAACTGCCGCTACTTCGGCGGGGGGATGCACATCACCCCGCGAGCCCGCCCCGATGACGGCCTTCTGGACTTCATCGCTCTCGGAAGGCAGAAAAAAACGGGCATATTGAAAAATCTCGTGCGCGTGTATAAAGGCACCCACCTGCGGGACCCGTCCCTGGTTTACGTCCAGTGCCGCGAGGTGTTCCTGGCGTCGACGGAACCTGTCTTGATCGAGGCCGACGGGGAGATCGTGGGATACCTGCCGGCCCGTTTCGGTATCGTACCCGGGGGAGTCAGCGTTATCACCGGCTAAGTAAAAATTGCGATGACGGATTTAAAGCAGAGGACGTGTGCCGTGAAGATCATCGTTGATGCCGACGCCTGTCCCAAAACGGTCCTGACGATTTGTTCCGAGCTTGCGGCCGGCTACGGCGTCAGTGTCGTTACGGTGGCGAGTTTCGCCCACCGGATTGACTCCGACGACCACGTGGTCGTTGGTGACGCCAGCCAAGAAACCGATATCCGCATTATGAACCTGGTGGAAAAAGGCGATGTGGTCGTCACCCAGGATTGGGCCTTGGCCGCCGTGGTGCTGGGCAAAGGCGGCAAGGCCGTTTCTTCGGGCGGACGTATCTACCATCCTGAATTCGCTCCTTTCCTGCTTGAGGAACGGGAAATCAAGGTGCGCTTTCGACGGACGGGCGGGAGGACGAAGGGCCCAGCCAAGCGCACCCGCGCCGACGACCTGCGTTTCAGAAAGGCCTTGACCTTTCTTCTGGAGCAAAAGCCCCCTGTCCCCTGAACCAATTTGTTGGAGGATTATCGTCATGGCAGTCGAAGTTAGCCGTTTGGAGGTGTGACGGAAGAATGCTTCGCAAAAAACCCCCGGTCCTGCTTATCCTGGTCGGTTTGCTCGCCGTTGTCCTGCTGGTTTCCGGTTGTACCCGGGAAAAAGAAAAGCCCTTGCGGCTCGGAATGCTACCCATCACCGACAACCTGCCGTTCTGGGTGGCCGAGGCCAAGGGATACTTCGGCGATGCCGGCGTTGAGGTTGAGCTTGTGCATTTCCCCAGCGCCCTTGAACGTGATACCGCCATACAAGCCGGTCAGATCGACGGCGCCCTCGGGGACATTATCGCCGTAGCCCAGCTCAACGCGGGCGGTTCGCCCGTCAAGATCGTCTCCATCGGGCAGGGCGTAACGGCCGAGGAAGGACGTTTTGCTATCCTGGCCTCGCCCAAATCCGACATCACCGAACCGTCCCAGCTGAAGGGCGTGCCGGTGGCCTGCTCGCTCAAGACCATTATGGAGTACGTCGTGGACGAACTCCTGGTCTCCGCGGGACTTGGGCCTGAAGAAATCAAGAAGGTCCAGATTGCCAAAATCCCGCAGCGCCTTGACGCCCTGCTCAACGGGACGGTCCAGGCCGCCGTGCTGCCCGACCCGATCGCCGCCCTGGCCGAGGTCAAGGGCGCCCGCGTGATCGTTGAGGATACCGCCGGCGCCAACATCACCCAGACGGTCATCTACTTCAGGCAGGAGACCCTCGACCACGACCATAACGGCAGGGCCGTTAAAAAGCTGATGCAGGCTTATGCTCGTGCTGTTGAAGACATCCAGGCCTCCCCGCGGGCCTACGACACCCTCCTGGCAGAAAAAGCCCGCGTGCCGGCGCCGGTTCTGGAGAACAGCAACCACGGCATGAAAGTCCTCTTCTCGCCGCCGCAGGTCCCCACCGAGGAACAGATCTCGCGCGTCGTCGAGTGGATGACCGCCCACGGCATCCTGGCGAAGCCCATGCGCTACGACGATCTTGTGGACAAGAGGGTACTGGCCGAGTAATGATCTCCGTCAAGGGGCTGTCGGTAACCTACAGGCAAAGGAACGCCACTGTTCCGGTTGTCGAGAACATCTCGTTCGAGCTCGGCCGGGGACAGACGTGCGCCGTCATCGGCCCTTCCGGATGCGGCAAAACCACGCTCTTGTACGTCCTGGCTGGTTTGCGCCCTGAATTTGACGGCCACGTTTTGGTCGCCGGGGAACCGGTTAAATCCCGGCGACTGAAGACAGCCGTAATCCTCCAGGATTACGGGCTTTTTCCCTGGAAAACGGTATGGCAGAACACCCTTCTCGGCCTGCAGCTGCGCAATTTGGCTGCGCCGGAGATCGAGGCCCGCTGCCGGCGCATACTCGACGAGCTCGGTCTTTCAGCTCTTACAGCCCTTTATCCCGCGCAGCTCAGCGGGGGACAGCGGCAGAGGGTGGCCATCGCGCGCGCCCTGTCTCTCGATCCGGACCTTCTGCTGATGGATGAACCCTTTTCTTCCCTTGACTTTTTGACAAGGGAAGCGCTCCAGGACAGCCTGCTCGAAATCTGGAAGAGGCGCGGGGTGACCATCCTTTTCGTCACCCACAGCATACCGGAGGCGGTATACCTCGGCCAGCGCATCATCGTGCTCTCGGGCCGGCCCAGCCGGATTCTTGCCGACTTCGAAAACCCTGGGGTCGGGGAAAGGGCGTGGCGCAAGAGCAGAGGCTTTCACGAACTGAGCAACAGCCTGCGGGAGATGCTGAACGGGGAGCGTGACGTCCCATGATCCAACAGCTTGCCGCTTTCTTATTTTTGTTGGGGCTGTGGCACGTTACCGCCTTACTCCTGCACATCGAGCAAGTGCCGACGCCCCTTGAAGCGCTTGTTGTGCTGACCAAGGGTTTGCAGGGCGAACTAGGGGGCCACATCCTGGCGAGCACGGCCAGGGTACTGGCGAGCATCCTGATTTCCTTTGCCGTCGCCGTCCCCCTCGGGCTGTTTCTCGGCAGGGAAGAGCGCTGGGACCGCTACGCTGCCCCCCTTATCTACATCGTCTATCCCATTCCCAAAATCGTGTTCCTTCCCATGATTTTCCTTGTTGATTTTGGTGACGGCGCCAAGATATTCCTGATCAGCCTGGTCATTGTCTTCCAAATCCTTGTCACCGCCCGCGACGCGGCGCGGAAGATCGACCGGGCCGTCGTTGATTCAATGCTCTCCCTGGGGGCGGGCAAAATCGCCCTGTACCGCCACGTGGTCTGGCCGGCGGCCCTCCCGGAGATCTTTACCGCCCTGCGCATCTCTTCGGGTACGGCGATCGCCGTTCTCTTCTTTTCCGAAACCATCTGCGGCACCAATGGGCTGGGCTATTACATCCTGGACGCCTGGTCGTCCTGGCTGTGGCCGAACATGTGGGCCGGGGTGGTCGCTATGGGCCTGCTCGGGTACGTGCTCTATACGGCGATCGACCAGCTGGAACGCAGGGTTTGCACCTGGAAACACCTGTAAGGGCTTTGGACTGGGCATTGGGCTTTGGGATTTTCTTATATGGGGGCCAGGTAAGACGCAGTTTTATAAGGGGCGCCCATCCGGTTTTTGCCTTGCTGGGGAATATCAGCCGTTTCCGCGGGTACACTAACAAACGAGGTGATAAATAATGGCTGATGTCAAGAGGAATAAAGACTGGATGGACAAGGACGTTCACGGGGACAAAGACCGGGATGTGGAGAAGAGGGCTGAAGACGATCCCAACTACCTCGGCCGGGCGTGGGAAGCCACTAAAGAGGCTGTCGGCCTGGACAAGTGGACCGACGCCAAGGAGTCGGAGAAAGAAGAAGTTCAGTAAATTCAAAGGCGCCCGCCGTTTCCGGCGGGCGTCGCACGTTATACAGGGGATTAGGTCACCTTGGGAAGGCTGTCCACGAACGCCAACAGGTCTTCCAGCGAGCCTTGGAAATCCGCCCGGTAGGCGTATCCCTTGTGGTTGATGACGCAGTCCTCGACCAGGTAGGTCCGCATCCCTGTTTTCCCCGCCACGAGGTCCTCTTCAACGTCGTTGCCGACCATCAGGCATGCGGTCTCCGTGCAGCCGAGCTTTTCGATGATCTCCCTATAATAGTTCGGGTTCGGTTTGCAAAAGTGCATTTCTTCGTATGTCGTCACCAGCCTGAAGGGGAAGTCCGCAACGCCGACCCACCGCAGGCGTTCCTCGACGGCCAGCTTGGGAAAAATCGGGTTGGTTGCTATGACTACCTCGTAGCCTTTCGTTATCGCTTTCTTAAGGATTAAGGCCGCGGTTGCGGAAGGCCGGGTGGCATGAACCAGGGAGGGGAAGTCCCTCCGGTAGAAATCCTCGAAAATAGGCAACAGTTCTTCTTTGGGCAGTCCCGTCCGGCCGAAGAAATCGTCCATGAAGACTTCTTCATTTGTTTTTGCAGGGTTGTTGTTAACAATCATCGCCTCGGTGCTGATAAGCAGTTCCTTAACGAATCGTTCAGGTGCGAGGTAATCGCTCAGTCGCGGGGCCAGCAGGCGCAGGTAGGCTCCCAGGAATTTGTCCATATCCATCGGCAAAAGCGTTCCGTCCAGATCGAAAAGCAGGTAGCGCAGCATATTCCCTCCGCCGATAGCAGTCTATCCAGTATTTCGGTTGATTGCACCCGTCCCCAGTGCAGTGTCCGGATGCGAGGTGGACATAGAGGTGTTCTATGCCCCCCGGTATTAATCGAGCGCACGGCTCACAAGCCGAAGTCTCACCAGCGCAGGCGAATGCGCTGTATGCCCTTTTTCTTCAGGGTCTCAAGCATCTTCTGATGCACGCTGTTGGCTTCGCCATGCAGTTTTCGACGTTTATCGCACCTGACCAGCTCGTCGGGCATCCTGAAGGCCGCGGCGGGTCCGTGCAAACCGGCTGTTATCGCTGACACCTCCCACAGTATGAGGTATAACGAAACTATACCTGCATTGTCCGCTCCCGACAATCCAGCTATACGTACGATATAATGAACGTCCTGACATTAGTGAAGACATTCACTAATTTCCTCCGCCGCATGCCGTTTTTTATACCGCGGCAAACGCTTGTCCTGAAAGCATTACGGGGTTTCAAAACCTTTTTGAAGGCGACGGTGATAACAGCCTGTTTCTCGGACGGGCCTGTTCGACAAGTATCGTTCACCAGAGGTTGTCACTTTCTCCGGCGGGGTACTTCCCGGCGTTGGCGGCCAGTTTCCTTCTTATGGCTTCACCGAGGTCGATCCCCAGGTCGTGACTTAGGATCAGCAGGTAGATGGCCACATCGGCGATTTCTTCCGTGACGGGGAGCAGGTACTTTTCCTGGAGGAGCTCATCCTGCTGCAAGTCTTTCCACTGGAAGATCTCCATCAGTTCTGCGGCCTCGATGGCGACGGACATGGCCAGGTCCTTCGGGGTATGGTACCTGGCCCAGTTGCGCTCGTCGCGGAACCGGATCACTTCATCCATAAGCAAGTTTATGTCGTTTGTCTGCATGCTCTCCTAATCCTCCAGCCTGATGATGCGAGCCTCTATGCGGCGGTCGCTGACGTAGAGGATGCTGTACGAATGATAGGGCCACCTCCGCCTGTCGGTCGGCGAACCGGGATTGACGAGCAGCACCCTGCCGGCTCTCTCGACGAGGGGCTGATGGCTGTGTCCGAAGACGATGCAGTCGGTGTTTGGAAAAGCGGCAAGGGCGCGTTCCGACGTCGTTCCCCGCACCCCGTCGCCATGGATCACCCCGATGGTATATCTGCCGATCGACAGGGTTTTTGCTCTGCCCAGCCGGGCATGCAGCTCGGGAGGGTCCATGTTTCCCGCCACCGCCGTCACCGGCGCTATTTCGCTAAGCGCGTTCAGGACCGACGCGTGAACGATGTCCCCGGCGTGAATGATCATGTCCACACCCGCCAGGCCGTTGACCAGCTCGACGGGCAGGGCATCGGCCCTGGCGGGGATATGGGTGTCGGCGATCAGCCCGATAACCCGCACCGCTCCACAACCTCCGTTTGCTGAAAGAGAAATAGGGTCCTGCCTCCGGCAAGACCCCCGCTTTTAACGTTTACTGTGCCTTGTTTTCTTTCGACGCTTCCAGCGCGCGCTGCTGTTTATCGTCCTTTTCGTCCTCCGCCTGGATGCTTTCCTTATAGCCTTCCACGGTATCGCGGCTTGATTCCCTGACCTGGCGGATGGTCCTGCCCAGCCACCTGCCGAACTGCGGCAGTTTACCCGGACCAAAGATGATCAGGAGAATCACCAAAATCAGAATGAGTTCGGGTATACCCAGGTGTGGAAACATTTTGCACCCTCCTCGTTAAAGGTCAGGACTTCGGCGCTTCGTTTTTTAACATAAGAAGCCTGTCCACTCGGCTTGCAAATTGAACAGGTTATAGCCTGAACGCCCGTTGGGGGCCAGGAATCCGACCCATTGCTCGTCCCGGTCGAAAAGGTTCAGGCCCTCGAACCCGTTTTCCACGGCAAAACCGGTCCAACGGCCGTCCCGGTCAAACCAAAGCCAAACCCGGTCCGAGGCCTGCATGGCCGTTCCGACGTTGTTCAGATTTAAGTCGTAGACGGAGAACCTGCGCGCGCCCGCGTCAACGTTCCCGCTGCCGGCGTGACTGACCGGGTTGAGGGCTTTGTTGACCAGAGGGTTCAGACTTTCATCAGCCAGAGGGCTGAGCTCCCGGTTGACCGCAGGGTTTATTTCGCTCCGGCGTTCCGGGTTGATAAAGGGGTTCAAATGCGGGTTGATCGCGCTGTATGTCTTGGGGTTGAGCGTGGCGTTGTGCATCGGGCTGATCCCGTCGTTGAAGAGCGGGTTTACCGAACGGTTCGAGCGCGGGTCGTTACGCAAACGGGAGACACCTCACAGGGGAAAAAGATTACTGCTCTTGGTATACTATACACGTTACCGGCGGCAATCACAACAGTGGATGCTGCGGCAGACCGTTATGGAATGGTATAATTATGGTACTGCGGCGGGGGAAGAGTTCTGCTTCCGTTCGCGAAGGTGGGGGAGGGAATGGGGCATGAACATCATGATCATCGTCACGACGACTTCCCGGGAGACTCTTGTTGATGCTTTCAGGTTTGGTATCACCAGCCTCAATCAGGGACACAGCGTCAAAGTGCACCTGATGGGCGAGTGCCTCCACAGTGAAGATGCGCTGGCGGCGTTAGGTTCGGAAAACGTGGTCGACGCTTTTTGCGAATTCGCGGGCGACCTCTACGCGTGCAAGAGTAAAGCCATCCCTATTCAAGACGCGCTGCCCCGCGGCTGCAAGCCGGCCACCATCCACAACCTCGTCCATTACTGCACCGAGTGGGCGGACAAGGTCATCACCTTCTGAAGCAGAGGAGCCTGGACGGCTCCTTTCAACTTTGGGTTCAGCTTGATGTTCGGGGTATGTTTCGGGCATGTTATATGTCGCCTTCCGCGCTTGGGGCAAATCCCCTTCGGATGGTGTTTTCGGTGACGACCCGGGGGACCATGAACTCCAGCAAGTAGTCGGGGCCGCCGGCCTTGGACCCCAGCCCGGACATTTTGAAGCCCCCGAACGGGTGGCGCTCGACGATGGCGCCCGTGCAGCCGCGGTTGATGTAAAGGTTGCCCACCCTGAACTCTCGCATCGCCCGGGCGATATTCTTGGGGCTCCTGGAGAACAGGCCGCCCGTTAGGGCGTAACGGGTACTGTTGGCTACCTCCAGCGCTTCGTTGAAATCCTTGACCTTGATGACCGACAGCACCGGTCCGAAGATCTCCTCCTGGGCCAGGACGTGCTCCGGGCGGATGCCTTCGAAAATGCACAGGGGGACGTAGTGTCCCCGCATCTCCGGCTCGTCCCTGTAGACGAGGAGACGGCCTTCTTTCTTGCCCTGCTCGATGAAGGAGAGGATCTTCGCTTTGGCGCTCTCGTCGATGACCGCCCCCATATATGTCTCGGGCCTTTCGGGAGGGCCGATCACGATGCTCCTGGCGGCTTCACACAGCCGGTGGACGAAGCCGTCGTAGTTTTCCTCCAGCACGATGACTCTCGAACAGGCCGAACACTTTTGTCCCTGGTAGCCGAAGGCGGAATAGATGGTGTGCACCACCGCTTCGTCCAGGTCGGCATCCGCATCGACGATGACGGCGTTCTTACCGCCCATCTCGGCCACGACGCTCTTAACACTCGAGGCCCCAGCCGGGGTTTTCCCGGCCAGCTCGACGATCCGCAGGCCCACATCCATCGATCCCGTAAAGGCGATGAACGCAACCTCGGGGTGGGTAACCAGGTAGTCCCCGATTTTGCCTCCCGGTCCGGGCAGGAAGTTCAGCACCCCCGAAGGCAGCTTGGCCTCGACGAAGATCTCGTAGACCTTCGACCCGACCACCGGCGATTGCGAGGCGGGCTTGTAGACCACGGTATTGCCCGTGATCAGGGCGGCCGCGGTCATGCCCACCGAAATCGCGAAGGGGAAATTCCAGGGGGCGATGACTGCGCCCACGCCCTTGGGCTCGTAAAACATCCGGCTGACTTCGCCCGGCGCCCTCCCCATGCGGCGGGGCCTGGCGAGCCTGATTATCTCCCGGCCGTAATACTCCAGGAAGTCTATCCCTTCCGTCACGTCGGCGTCCGCTTCGCTCCAGTTCTTGCCGACTTCGTACACCTGCAGGGCGGCGAGTTCCCTACGCATGGCCCGGGCGACGGCAGCGGCGCGGAAGAGGTACTCGGCCCTTTCGCGCGGGTCGGTGTCGCGCCAGGATGCAAAGGCCTTCTTGGCCGCCGTTATCGCCGCTTCGGCCTCGGCCAGCCCGGCGGCGGAGACCGCGCCGATTACGTGGCCGGGATCGTTGGGGTCGGTGGATACGATCTCTGCGGACGTCGTAACGGCCTGCCCGTTGATGTACAACGGGATTTTTTTCCCGGTTTCGGCGCGCACCTTCTGCAGCGCGGCCTGGAATTCGGCCCTGTTTGCCGCGATGGTCCAGTCAAGGAGGGGCTCATTCCGGAAAGGCCCCTTGTCGCCGTATTCCGGGCATTCGCGCGCAGGCGGGGCCGGGGCGGCGCTGTCTTTGATTTCCGCCGGGTTGCGCAGGAGTTCCTGGATCGACTTCTTTTCGGCGAAGCTCTGACGCAGGAACGACTCGTTGGCGGTGTTTTCCAACAGCCGCCGCACCAGGTAAGCCATGCCCGGGATCATGGCGCCGATCGGGGTATAAAGGCGCACCTTGAGGCCGTTCTTGCCCAGGGCCTTGTACAGAGAGTCGGCCATCCCGTACAGGACCTGGAATTCGACCTGGCCCTCGGCTTTCAACTTTCTGGCCTGCTCGATGACGTAGGCGATGGAGCGGATATTGTGGGAGGCGCAGGCCAGGGAGACGTGCCTGCTGTTCTGCAGGATCAGCCTGGCCAGTTTTTCGAAGTTGGCGTCGGTCTCGTGCTTCCTGGTAAAAACGGGGATCGGCCAGTTGTGCTGCTTGGCCATGACGGTCTCAATGTCCCAATAGGCCCCCTTGACCAGGCGGATGGTAAACCTCTGCCCGCGCTTCTTCGCCCACTTGATCAGTTCTTCCAGGTCGGCCTCGCTTTCCTTGAGGTAGGCCTGGATGACAATCCCCGTGTGGGGGTAGTTCCTGAACTCTTCTTCCGACAGTAGGCTCTTGTAAAGCTCCAGAGTGATGTTTTTGAGGGCGGTGTGCTCCATGTCCAGGATAACGTGGGCGCCGCTTTGCATAGCCCGGCGGAAGATCAGACGCAGCCGGTTTTTGGCCATCGAAACGGAGTGTTCGAACCCCCTCGGGTTCATCTGCGAATACATCGCCGAGGGTTTGATGGAAATGTTTATTTTTGGGGAGCAGCCCCAATCGAGGTCGCCCTGTCCGCCGCCGAGCGCCGGCCAGTTCCGCTGCGCCGCGCTGAGGGCGTTCAGGAGGTCTATGTAGCGCTGAAAGTACTGCTCTGCTTCATTCTCGGAGACCACGGCCTCGCCCAGCAAGTCGGCGGTGAAGGCAAGGCCCTGGTTCCGCAGGCCGGTCAGCACCGGCAGGGCTTCCTGGATGTTCTCGCCCGTGATGAACTGCCTGGCCATGTTGGTGATGTTTTTGCCGATGTTGCCGGGTGTGATCAGCTTAAGCCCCCACTGGATCGAGGTGGAAAAGTTGAGGTCGGAGCGGCAGAAATACTCGTCGATGTGGTCCGTGACCGACTGGGGGTGGGTGAGGCTTGGAAACACGTCGACGAAGCGGAACATCTGAACTTTAAAGTCCTCGTTCTTCATGCACCAGTCCATAATTTTCCCGTTCCAGAATTCCTTCTTGAAAACGGAAGGCGCCTCGCTTTGCATCTGCTGGTAGAGTTTGAGACCTGTTTCTAAAATTCTTTTTTCAGTACCGCCGAACATTGTCGTCCTCCCGAGTAGTTGATTTCAGGCTGCATAAAATACAAAGGATTACGTGTTGATGCTTTTGCTGTAAATATTTCTACCTTGAGTCATGGATACCTTTTTCACACTGGGGCGGGAAAATGTTCCCACCAGGTTACCGGTTTTGAAAGTAACGTTTATAGGGAATACTATGACCAACCTTTCAGAGCGGTTGGGTTCGGTTATTCGTCTACCGCAAGGGTAAGTATTAAGAGATGAATCACTTACAGGAGGAATAGTCTTGTTAGGAACAGTCAAATGGTTTAACGACTCTAAAGGCTACGGCTTTATCGAGGGGGAAGACGGAACCGACGTGTTCGTACACTTTTCGGCGATTCAGGGGTCCGGTTTTCGATCGCTGGCGGAAGGCCAGAGGGTGAGGTTTGAAGTCGTCAGCGGTCCCCGCGGCCAACAGGCGTCCAACGTCGAAGTGCTCTAAGACAATCCGGCAAAAAGGCAAGCCCTGTGAGTCAAGCATCACGGGGCTTTTACATTTTTTTGCCCGGTACAAAGGTTTTCAGGCGTCACCTCATGCCTGTTTGCCGGGCCGGTATGAAGGTATCGGTATCCTCTTGCAGAAGATATTGTCATCAGCTTAAGAGGAGTGGCAGCCCGTGCGTTTTTTGCACACCTCCGACTGGCACCTCGGGCGGACCCTGGAGGGAAGGAGCCGCCAGGATGAACAGGAGGAATTCTCCCAGGAACTCTGCCGCCTGGCGGACGATGAAAAAATAGACGCCGTCCTCGTAGCCGGGGATGTGTTTGACACCTTCAACCCCTCCTCGGCGGCCGAGCAGCTTTTTTACGACACCCTCGACCAGCTTGCGGCCGGCGGGAGGCGGGCGGTGGTGGTCATCGCCGGCAACCACGACAGTCCCGAACGCCTCGTGGCGGCATCCCCGCTGGCGCGGCGGCACGGCATCGTCCTTTTGGGTCTGCCGGACGACCAGCCGCCCGTCGCTCCCGGAGCAGGTCTCGATAACGTCAGTGTGGTGCTTGCCGGAGGGGCTTCTTGGCTGGAGCTGGCTGTCCCCGGCTGCGATCACACGGCCGTCATTCTAGCTTTGCCGTACCCTTCGGAAGCCAGGCTGGGGGAGCTGTTGCAGGAGCCTCTCGACGACGAGGCCGCCTTGCAGCAGGCCTATTCGGCCAAAATCCGCAGGCTGTTCGGCCGACTAACCGCCAACTATCGCCCTGACACCGTTAATATTGCGATGAGTCACATGTTTGTACAGGGGGGGCGGACGAGCGATTCGGAGCGCCCCGTCTTTTCCCTTGGCGGAGCCAACACGGTGCTGCCCGAAGACCTGCCGGGCGGCGCGCAGTACGTCGCGCTGGGTCATCTCCACCGGCCCCAGGCCGTCAGCCGAAGGGCGGCGGTTTGCCGTTACGCGGGGGCGCCGCTGGCCTACAGCTTTTCCGAGGCCGGGCAGGCCAAGTCGGTAGCGGTGGTGGATGTCCAACCCGGCCGGCCGGCCGTCGTGCGCGAGGTTCCGTTGACCGGCGGGCGCCCGCTGGTCCGCTGGCAGGCCGCCGAAGGACTGGACCAGGTTTACCGCTGGCTCGACGAGGGCCGCGACCCGCGCGCCTGGATAGACCTCGAGGTTACGGTCGGCGGGCCGCTCTCCCTCCAGGAAGTGCACGAGTTGCGTAGGGCCTGTGCGCGCTTTGTCCATATCAGGGCGGTTTATCCCGAGCTGCAGCGCGACAGGCAAGCCGAGTCCCGGGCCGGCCTGCCCGTCGACCAGCTCTTCAAAAGGTTCTACGCGCGCAAATACGGAACGGAACCCGACGGGCAGCTGGTCGCCCTTTTCCTGGAGATGCTGGGCGAGGGCGGGGAAGACCGTCCGGAGGAAAGTGACGGCCTGCGATGAAACCCGTCAGCCTGAAAATCACCGGACTGCATAGTTTCAGGGAACCACAGGCCGTCGATTTCGAGCGGCTGTGCGAGGCCGGTCTCTTTGGGATTTTCGGCCCCACCGGCAGCGGCAAGTCCACCATCCTGGACGCCATCACCTTAAGCCTGTACGGCAAAGTGGAACGGGCCTCCCACGGCACGCACGGCATTTTGAACCACGCCGAGCAGCGGGTGCTGGTCGAATTCACCTTCGAGTTGAACCATCCGGAGGGAAGAAAGCGTTACCGGGTGGAGCGGGCATATAAGCGCGGGGAGAACAACTCCGTAACCACCGCCGGGGCGCGCTTGGTCGAGGTGGCGGAGGACGGCGAGGTCCCGCTGGCCGAGAAAGCCGGGCTCGTAACCAGCCGGGTCGAAGCGTTGCTAGGCCTGAACATCGACGACTTCACCAGGGCGGTGGTCCTGCCGCAAGGCAAATTTGATGAGTTTTTGAAGAAGATAAGGCCCGTTGACCGCCGCGGCATGCTGGAGCGGCTTTTCGGCCTCGCCGAGTATGGTGAAAAACTCAGGCAAAAGGTTGACAGCCGCTTGCAGAAAGCAACCCGGGAGTTAGCCGGCATGGAAGGGGAACTGGACGGGCTGGGAGACGCTTCGGACGAGGCCCTCGAACTTGCCGCGCAGCGGCTTGACCAGGCCAGGGCGCACGCGGAAGAGGCTGAGAGCCGCTGTCGCCTTATAGAACAAAGGTATAAGGCTGCCGAAGAGGTGTGGAAATGGCAGGAGGAGCTTGCCGGTATCGAGCGCGAGGCGGCTCTTCGGCAAGAACAGGAGCCTGAAATCTTTCGGCTGCATGAGAAACTCCACGCTGCCGCCCGCGCCGGCAAAGCGCAGCCTTTCCTGGTCGAAGCCGACGAAGCCGCGATGGCCTGCGCCGACGCCCGGAAGGATCTGGAAGACGCGCAGGCGAAGCTCGCCCTGGCAAGTGAGGAAGCCCGGAAGGCGGAAGAGATGCTGCGGCAGACCCGCGGCAACCGGCAGCGCGAAGAACCCGCGCTTCAGACATTAAAAGCCCGACTTACGCGCGGCGTCGCGCTCGAAAAGGAAGTCGGCAGGCTCAAAGAGAATGAAGCAAGCCTTTTAGCAGCCTCAAAGACCTTGCAGGGGCAGAAGGACAGTGTCGAGACCGCCCTTGACGATTACCGGCGGAAAAAGGAGCGGCTCGAAGAGGAACTCCGGCAGTGCAGGGCGCGCATCGCCGAGACGCAGGTCGACCCGGAACGGCGCAAGCAAGTGGCGGGGGCTTGGCTGGCCTTGCAGCAGTTGCGAGGCGCGGAAACCGAGAACGCCGGGGCGCAGGTCTACCGTCAGGAAAAGGAGGAGCGGCTGAGCAAGGCCAAGCAGTCTTTGGCCGAGGCCGCGAATGCCGAGCGACAGGCCCGTCTTAAGCTTGAAAAGGTCGGCCGCGAGGAAAGAGAGACGCGGGAAAGCCGGCCGCCGGACGACGACATCGCGCTCCAGGACCTGGTGCGCGAGCTGGAGCGCCTTCGCGGCCTTGTCGGCCAGGCCGCCCGCCTGGCTGCGGATATGGAAGAGACTCATAAGCTTTTAACGCTCAAACAATCGGAGTTCACCGCTGCGGAGGACGCCCGCCGGAAAGCCGTCACAGCGCTGGCGGCAGCCGAACCGAGGGTTGATGAAGCGCAACGTCTCGTGCATGCGGCGGAAGAACGGCTGAACGAGCTGCGCGCGCGGAACATGGCCGGTCACCTCGCCCGGCTGCTTAAAACGGGAGAGCCCTGCCCGGTATGCGGGTCAACCGAACACCCTTTGCCGGCGCTCGCGGGCGGGGGAGAGGAAATAACGCTGGCGGAAGAGGAACTGCGAGATGCGCAGGCTTCCCTGGCAACCGCCCGGAACGCGCTGGCGAAGGCGCAGCGGGAGGAGTCCGCCGCCGCGGAGCGGCTGAGGTCGGCCGGCGTCGCCGTTCAGGAAGTCGAAGCGCACCTTGGGTCCCTGGAGAACCAGATGGCTTCGCTGCGTCAGGAGATGCCCGGCGACTGGACAGGGCTGGCGGCCGGGAAGATGCAAGCCGAGCTTTCCCGGCGGGAAACCGGATTGCAGGCGAAGCGCGAAGCCTGGAGCAACTGGCAGAAAAAACTCGACGAAAAGTCCCGGGCCCTGGAGGCGGCCCGGGAAAAGCATAACGAAACAGCCAGGGCGCTGGCCCGGGCTGAAAGCGCCTGCCGGGCCGCGGAGACTGCAGCGAGGGAGGCCGCCGAAAGAGCCTCGGCGGCGGCGGCACGGACCGAACAGTGCCGTATCCGGCTCGATGAGGCGCGGGGGGAGATTCCGGCCGAAACGCTGGAAGAAGCAAACCGTCAGATTCAACAGTCCGACAGCCGGCGAGCGGCTCTGGAAAAGAAGCGCGAGCAGCTGGAAAACGAACTCGCGGGCATTGCCGGGAATATCGACGGCTTGCTTGCCCGGCGCGATGAATTGAATGTCAAGGTGTCGGGAAGTCAGGAAAGACTGGCGGCTCTGCACTCGGCCTACAGGGAAAAGAACACCGAGCTCAGGGAGATCACCGGCGGCCGACCGGCCGGCGAGCTGCTCGAACGGACCGAGGCGCGCCTGTACGAGCTGGCCGCAGCCGAAGAGCAGGCCCGGGAGGCGGCGGAGCGGACCGCGAACGCAAGGGCTGCGCTGGAGCAGGCTGTCGCCGCCGCCCAAAAGGCGGTGAGCCTGGCCGGGGAAAGGATGGACAAAAGCTCGGCCAGGCTGAAAGCCGTCCTTGCCGAACTGCGCTTCGCCACGCGCCACGAGGCCGAACAGGCGCTGCTCACTTCTGAAGAACAGGATCAGTTTCAGAAGAAGGTTGATGCATTCCGCGAGGAAAACGAAAGGCTGGCCGGCCTGATCCGTAACCTGAAAGAGAAGCTGGGGGGCCGCACGGTATCCCCGGCGGAATGGCAGGCCTGCCGGGACGAACTGGCGGTCGCCCAGCGCGAGCGGACCGATGCCGTGGAACAAAGAGGCGCCGCCCTGCTTGTCTGGCAAAAAGCGGCCCAGGCCAATACCCGGTGGAAAAAACTGAAGCAGCTCGCCGATAGAACCGCGGGCCTGAAAAAAAGGCTGGAGACGCTGAAAGAACTGTTTCGCGGCAACGCCTTCGTCGATTTTCTGGCCGAGGAGCAGTTGGACAGCGTGACGCGGGACGCATCGGTCCGGCTCGGCCAGCTGACCGGTCACCGCTACGCCTTGGAGGTCGATTCCGAAGGCGGTTTTGTGATCCGCGACGAGGCCAACGGCGGCGTCAAACGATCCGTAAGCACCCTTTCCGGCGGGGAGACCTTCGTCACCTCCCTGGCCCTGGCCCTGGCCCTCTCGGCGCAGATACAATTGAAGGGCCGTTACCCGCTGGAGTTCTTCTTCCTGGACGAGGGTTTCGGCAGCCTGGACCCCGATCTTCTCGAAGTGGTGGTTTCGACCCTGGAGAGGCTGCGTTTGGTGCACCTCAACATCGGCGTTATCAGCCACGTGCCCGAATTAAGAAATCGCCTGCCCAGGCGCCTGGTCGTCCACCCGGCCGACCCTTCCGGCACCGGCAGCCGGTTGGAACAGGAGATGGGCTAAGGATGGACAAAAACCTGAAGAAGGTTGCCTAACAAATCAAAAAGACCTTGGAATCAATCCCAAGGTCTTATCATTATAAGCTTGGTGTCGGAGGTGGGACTTGAACCCACACGGGGGTAACCCACACGCCCCTCAAACGTGCGCGTCTGCCATTCCGCCACTCCGACATTGTGAACATTTTTTATTTTACCCGGCGACGGGCCGAAAGTCAACCGGAAAGCCGCCCGCCATTGGCGATTACGAGACTTTTCCAGTCACACCGCGCCCATGTAAATTATATTATAGCACAAAGGTGTTGTTTAACAAAAACTTCTTTGCGCATTCGGCCGGGGATCCCAACAGTCAAAAGGAGCACGTCCATGATATCCGTAATCTATGTGCGCAGCCCTGCAGGCGGATCTGTGCATGAAATAGAAGCGCAAATCGAACAGTGCAGGGATTATGCCAGGCGGCTGGGTTCCAAGTCCATAGAGGTATACTCGGACATCGGGGCGACCGGCTGGACCCTGGACCGTCCTGGGCTTCAGGCAGCGCTCAACCGGATCGAAGACGGCGACGTAGATTATTTTATTTTTTCCCATCTTTCATGTTTATCACACAGAGTCCGCGACCAGCTGCTCCTGATTAAAACACTGGAGGACATGGGTGTAGCCGTCGTTTCCGTTAAAACACCCATTCCGCACCCCCTCTCGCTGATTTGCCTGCAAGAAAAGTACCTTTGTGATCGGCCCAATTAACCTAAGTGTACCGTCTTTTGCAACTTCATCATTACCTCGACAATTTAGACCCACTTGTTAAACTGTGAGGGGAGCCTTCATACTCCTCTCTTTCTTCGCGAAGATTGTTCCTATTTGACCGGATAACTCACAAAATTGTTTGTTCCGAACCAATAACCAGAAGTTGACATACCGTTTTTATGCAATTACTATGATGACAAGTAAAGAGAGATAGAAAGGAGGCTTTGACTTGGCGTTTGAAGTTTTCCATCCGGAACAGGATATTAGACTTGTGCGTCGCAGACAACCTATTGTTACACTATCGAAAAGTGCCATCAAATTAAACAAGATGGCTCTGGACAAGCTCAATGCGGAAACGGTGGAACTGGCTTTTGACCCGGCGACGCGGGTGATCCGTTTAAAGCCGGCGGCTAAAGGCTTCGCCATCGAAAAGAAAAAGATCAGCAGCAAAGGATTTTTTAAGTATTTCGGCATCGATGCTCAAGGCAAGTTCCCGGTGCGTGTGGATGAATCGGACAGATCCATATATATTGACATCAGCCAGGCGGACAAGCGATAACGCTCCAAAGCGGTGATGCGAGTCACCGCTTTTTAGTTCCGCCCCGGTAACCGTGCAATCTGCAAGATAATCCTGAAAAACCAAAATGAAGGGATTGTCCCACGCAGTGTCGAAACAGACCATTTAAAAAACTCGATACTCAGTGCTCGTCCAAGGAGGTCGGACGTCAATGCCGGATTACGGAAAACCCAAAAAAATCGCCATCCTGGGCGGACCGGGCACAGGCAAGACCACTCTTTGCAAGCAGCTCGACGTCGATTACAGTATGGCCGGATACAAGACAGGTTTGTGCCTGGAATATGTCCGGACGTATATCGCACGTTACGGCGTTCCCACGAGCATTTTTGAACAGTTCCTGCTGTACGAAGGCCAGAAGCGCAGGGAGGAAGACCTGCACTATTGCGATCTGATCTTTTGCGATAACGCCACGATACTGAATTACGTTTACGGCCTGTTGTCCTGCGACCTAAAGAATCCCAAGGAGAGTCACGCCCTTACGCAACTGTTTACCTGGGCCATAAAGGACCTTCCCGCATACGAGATCTTTTATATACCCCGGGAGTTTGAGCTCACTGAAGACGGCATCCGATACCAGGACGAGGATGCTGCTGTTCTCCTTGACCGCAAAATCAAGGCGCTGTTGGATCTTATGCACGTGCCCTACACTGTAGTCGGCGGTGATCTCGCCACCCGTGTCGCCCTGGTAAAGGAGAAGATCGGTTTCGAGGACATGCGCCATCGTATACGCGATGAAGAACCTTGCCAGTGCGGAGTTCCCTCGTGTCACGGTGTCACATCGGTAATAGGTGACTAGCATCCCATCTCTTGCGTGACGGAGCAGGGGGGAAAGCGTTGGCTGAGACGGCATCCGATTCCAGTTCGGAAAACTGGCGTTTAAATTTCTTTATCGCCGTTTCCATCACCGTTGCCTCGATAATACTAGTAGCCTTTGCCAGCTCCAACCCCTTTTCGCTTACCGAGGAAACTTACTTTCAATTCCATACTTTCTCCGAGGTCCTCAGCGTCGTCATCTGCCTCAGCATTTACGTTGTGGCGGGATTTCGTTACGAGCAGACCAGCGAATGGCAGGACCTCAATCTTTCAATGACCTTCCTCGTAGTCGGGCTGCTCCATTTCGCGCACAGCATGTCTTCCCCGGGTATCGATTACTTTCTGACGCCAAATAGTCTCCAGAAATCCGCGGTCTTTGACAGTATGGCCAGGCTGGTTATGGCTGCCGGCCTGCTGTTTTTCGTAGCTGTAAAGCCCCACTTCATTCGCCACCGATGGCCGCTCGGGATCTGCACCCTGGGGACCTTCATCGGAACGGTCGCCCTGATCGTCTTTGTGTCGTATTACGCTCAGTTCTTCCCGGCCCTATACATGCTCGGGGAAAACGATACCGCACCCAAGTTTGCATCCGAGGTGCTGATTATCCTGATCAGCTTGGTGGCTCTCGTTTTCGCCGTATTGGGACGTATTACGGGAGAAGCCAGGACGGCGCTGCTGATCACGCTGCTGCTGCTGATTTTCGTGGGGATATTCAAGTACAGCCGCGTGGTCTATCTCGACACCTACAATATCTTTGGACACATCTACAAGTTCCTCGCTTTCTCCACCCTTTTCTGGTGGTTGTTCGTTTCGGCTGTCCGCGCGCTGTACCAGGCCAACGAGCAGCTTTCCAACGCCAACAGGGCCCTGGCCCGGTCCAACCGCATGAAAAGCGAAATCATGGCCAACACGAGTCACGAGCTGCGCACGCCGCTGACTTCGATCTTGGCCTTTTCCGAACTCCTTCTCGACAGGCATACGGGAAGGCTCAACGCGGTACAGGAGGATTACATCCACGAAATCAACGACAGCGCGGCCGCCCTGCTCAGGCAGATCAACAACATCCTCAACCTCTCCAAGGTCGAGGCGGGAAAGCTCGTCCTTAATCTTGAGCTGACCGATCCCGTCAAGCTGGTCCAGGATACCGTCAGCAGCATGCGCGCCCTGTTTCACAAGCAGGGGCTGACGGTTGAGGTGGTCAACGACTTCGGGGACCAGATGCTTCACCTTGACGCAGACAAGATCAAGCAGGTGCTGATAAACTTGCTATCCAACGCCGCCAAGTTCACCCCCGCAGGGGGGAAAGTCGTCATAACGCTCGGCAGAACCGATCACTCTCCCTCGAAGCTGCGGATAACGGTGCGCGATACAGGCGTGGGCATCGCTCCCGAGCATATCAAGAAGGTTTTTCATAAGTTCTACCAGGTTGACAACGTTCCCTCGCGGCTTTTCCGCGGCAGCGGCCTGGGATTGACGGTAGCGCGCCACATCGTGATGGCGCACGGGGGGACGATCGAGGTTAAAAGCACCCCCGGGCGGGGGACGGAATTTATCGTTGATTTATGTATAATTACAGAAGAAATGATTGAAGAAGCCGGCTAAAAGGGTTTTTGGGGGAGGCAACGTGTCCAAGCAAACCATTCTGGTCGTCGATGACGACCCCAAAGTGATCAAGATATTGACCCACGTCTTGACCCGGGAGGGGTACGAGGTGGTCAGCGCCGCCGACGGCTTTGAGGCGCTGGCGGTGGACGAGCAGGTGAAGCCGAGCCTGGTGATCATGGATATCATGCTGCCCAACATGGACGGCCTTGAAGCGACGGGCAAAATCAAGGCCAGGCGCGACGTCCCGGTAATCGTCCTGTCGGCGCGTGGAGACGAAACCGACCGCATCGTCGGCTTCAAGATGGGGGCCGACGATTACCAGTGCAAACCCTTCAGCCCCGCGGAACTAGTCTTGAGGGTAAAGGCCGTCCTGCGCCGCTATGCCAGGACCTATTTCCAGCACAGCGAGGAAATCCTGCCCTACCCCGAGATCACCATCAACTCCATTACGCGCAAGGTGACCGTCCGAGGCAAAGAGGTCGAATTGACGAGCAAGGAGTTTGAACTCCTGTGGACGCTTGCTTCCCAGCCGAACCGCGTCTTCAACCGCTCCGATCTCGTCGAGCGGGTGTGGGATTCTTCCCTGGGGGACGAGAACACGCTTACGGTGCACATACGGCGCCTGCGCAAGAAAATAGAGATTGATCCCGACCGCCCGAAATTCATCAAGACGGTCTGGGGTATAGGGTATAAGTTTGAAGTCCCGGATGCTTAAGGATGATGAATGACGGCAAGATTAATCGCAGGTGATAGATTGCGCGAACTGCTGCTTGATGTGTTCAACAGGCTTTTGCATCACTTCGGCCCGCGTCACTGGTGGCCTGCCGAAACGCCTTTCGAGGTCGTCGTGGGGGCCATCCTTACCCAGCAGGTGGCATGGCGCAACGTTGAAAAAGCGATCGCCAATCTTAAAGAGGCTGGATGCCTGTCGCCTAAAGGCATCCTCGCGGTTCCCGAAGAAGCGCTGTGGGCGATGATCAGGCCCACCCGTTTTTATCGGCAGAAGGCCGCGCGCCTGCGCGAGTTCTGCCGCATGGTCGTGGAGGAATTCGAGGGCGACCTCGACGCCTTGTTTGCTCTTGACGCTCCGGTCCTGCGCTCCAGGCTCCTGGCCATCAACGGCATCGGCGAGGAAACGGCCGACAGCATCATCCTGTACGCCGCGCAGCAGCCGGTCTTCGTCATCGACAACTATACCAAGCGCATTACGGCACGCTTGGGGTGGCAGGACGGCAATGTGTCCTATGCCGCCCTGCAGCGCTGGTTTACCGAGCACCTTCCCCGGGAAACCGCCCTCTACAACGAATACCACGCGCTCATCGACGCCCTCGGCCATAACATCTGTCTCAAGGAAAAGCCACGCTGCACAGAATGCCCGCTCGGCGGGCTGTGCCGACACCCGCAAACGCCGTTAGGCTAAACGTTCCCCGAGCCGCGCGGCGACCTTGTTTTCCAAGGCGGTCAGGCTCACCGTCTTTCCCAGGAGTTCTCCGTCCACGGCGATGTCAGGCGCCTCCGTGATGTCAACCAAGAATCCACCCCTCCTAATAGATCCGGCCGATGCGGCGGTTGCGGTTCCTGTTCAGCCACCGCGGCGCCAAGCTGTTTGCCCTGATCGTAGTTTCGTTAGCCAATTCTTCATTGGTGTCGGGTGCGGCGCCATTGATGACTTCAAGATCCGCCTGGATATTCCTGATGCCTTCGGCGCTGAGCTTCCGCCTTTTCTTAACGGACATCCCCGGGCTAACCTCCCTTCGGGCGTTTTTTACGATTGCTTTTGCATTATTGTTACAAATTGTCAAAGCTTTATGTAGGCCTGGCGGATACCCGGCACCGCAACTAAAGACGGAGCCGGGTCGGCGCCTCGGGCTAACCCCCCGGCGCCCGTGTCCGTCCTGTTCAGGTGGACCATCCTGCGCTCCACGGAAAACCTTCCGGATAAGGCGTGGTATTCGATGAGGTCGACGTAGGCCAGCCGTTTGCCCTGCCAGTACGTTACGATCGCCGAGTAGGAAGCATCGCCTTTCCCGTCCAGTCCCCTGATTCCCGCCGCTCCAGAGGTTCCGGGGTTCAAGATGACGGTATCGCCGCGTTTTTCATAGCCGATCCGGTGTGTGTGGCCGTTGACGATGACTCCGGCCCGGTCGAGCAGGGGCAGGGCGGCCCGGGGATCGTGGGTCACGAGCAGGTCGGGTGCCGCGCCGCCGTCGAGGGCTTTGCGGAGCTGCTCCGTCTGCCGGGCCAGGCCTGCCGCCTCTTCTTGCTCCGATTTCGCCGCCGCGGCGGAAGCGAAGGACAGGGGATCGGGAGCGCCCAGCACTTCCAACTGTCCGATCCTTTCCGGCTTGTCGCGCAGCACGCGGCCGTTAGGCAGCGCGTCGACAAACCGCATGACGTCGGGCGTGTCGTGGTTCCCCGGCGTAAAAAGGTAAGGCACACCAAAAGCGCTGATCTCGGAGGCGCTGCGCACTTCGAGCGGCGACCCGAAATCGGTCAGGTCCCCGGCATCCACAACGTACTCCACGTTGAATTCCCGGACGATGTCCCCGACAAAGCGAAAACCCACGGGGTTGCTGTGCAGATCGGAAATCAGCAGCACCCTGGTGACATTCTTTTCATCCGCCGTGCCCGCGAGGGCTAGGTTTCTCACTTTGCCTGACAGGGTCTGGATGTTGTCGACGACGACCCCCGTATTCTCCTTGATGTTTTGCACCCGGGAGGCGAGGTCCTGGGCCAGGTCAAGGACCCTGGGGGCCGCTGCCACGGCCCCGTGGTATTCCGGCTCCCTGAAGGCGCCCATGTCAAAACTGCTCACGCTGTAGGCCAGCAAGGACCCGGTAAGGATCAGTCCGCCCAGAGCGGCGATAAGCACCCTGCGCCAGTCCATTCTCCAGAAAAGCCAGACGAGGACGGCCGCGCCCAGGCCCCCCAGGAGCACCTGCCGCACGGCAAATCCGGGTATCATCCCCTCGAGGTCGCTCCGGACCGCCTTGACAACCTCGGGGTAAGCCGATTCCCCTATGAGAACGTCGCCGAAGGCCTCCGGTTCGATCTCCGTAAGGGTGACTTTAAAAGTCAAAGGCCCCGAATGCGTAGACGCGGAAAGACTCCCGAAAGGCGGCAGCTCGACAGCCGACTTTCCGGGCCAGCCAAATTCAAGGCCTACGCGGAATTTGAGGCCCTCGACCTCGCGGGTGACGGGACCGAGCAAAGAGACCAGCAGCATCACGCCTGCGGCCACGGTAAGGACGACCCCGATCGCCCGCATTATGGATAGGATTGAAAACCCCCGCGGCAGGGGTAGAGGCATACTGCGCATATAACCCTCCGTCACCTTCACCTTATACCAGCCGCATGTTGCCCGCAACCGGAAAACCCTGGCGGGTTCCGGGCCTGTCAGCCAGGACAAAGTTCCCTTTACGGCGGCCTGAATATCATGCCTACGGGAGGGAACAGGTTTGTTGGTTAAACGCATCGTGAAATGCCTTCGCCTGGCCGTATTGCTCCCGCTTTTGCCGGCCTTGAACTGGGGGCCCTTCACCCATCCCTACATTAATAAGCGCGCTCTTGAAAAGGCCAACGACAAAGTCGGTAAATCCAGCGACCATGGCATAAACCTGGACACCCTGCGGCTGCTCAACAAGCATTCGACCGAGTTCATCTGGGGCGGCAACAGCGCCGACGCTGTTTCGGCCTATCACTTGCTGAACGACGATATAGGCATTTATGATTATGCCCACAACTACGTGCCAGATAATGCCAGGGGAGTGCCTGAATTCGGTTACCGGCTGATTAACGAGTGGAAACAGGCGGCCAAGGGGAACAGGGACTACAAACACTATTCGGAACCGGATTTCGCTACAGCCTGCGGGTGGCTGGCCCATCAGATCGCCGACTGGTACGCCCACCACGCCGCCCTTGACGCCGACGGCGAACTGCTCTCCGACCCGAGCGCGGATACCGACGGGGTGTACACCTTTTCCGGCTATTCAAACTCCCACCGCATCCTGGGCACCGGGTTTTACCCGGAAGTCCTGAAAAGCCAGACGATGACCGACCATGCCCTGGTGGAGTTTTTCCACGACGCCTTGATCTACCAGAAAATGCAGCCCGAAGACCTGGACGGCGTGCACGTCAGGTTGTTCGACGAGCATATCGGCCCCGACGGGCGGCCTTACAATCTCCTGACGGACACCTCGGAGCGCTACCGGGGACTGGCGTCCCGCATTTGTCCCGGCCAGATCCCCGCGCTCCAACAGAACTTTAAACTGGTGCTTGACGGGTTGAGGATCATCCTGGCGCTCTTCAGGTTCTTACGACCGTCGTTCCTCGAGGCGGTAAGGAACAGCATTGATTCCGCCGTTACCCTCAAACCCGACCTGGTTGAGATGTCGAGCGACTGCGTCGTCGAGCGCCTCTTTGCGGTGTCCGACGCGCAGTTGGCCGAGCTGGGGAAGGAGTTAACAGCCGCCGACCTCGATGACCATCAGATCAGCGTCAGGGACGTGACCCGTGCGGGCACCGTGCTGTTTCAACTGGCATACCGCCTGGCCTCATTTGTCGACGCCGACGCCGTGGTTCCTTGGATCGAATCGGCAGAGCAACTGCGCCTCAAGTTTTTCTGGGGGCTCGTCGACTTCCGGGTAGTGGCCCTGAGGCGGTTGCTTAATCTCATTCACAGCGAGCGTTTTCTGCGGATCGTGCCGCGTGACCATCCCGGCGCGGCGGTGCTGGCCTTTCTGAGCGAACTCCTCAGAAGCCGGTCGGCAAGTCTCGAACCGCCTCGCAAAAAGTACCGCCAACTGATGCCGCCGGTGATCACCCTGGACGGAGCGGAGGATTTGAACGACGACGAAAAAATCAGCGACGGCTTAGCCCGCGGGACAATCGGGGTCACGTTCACGCCGGCCCTGCTGGTGGATGCACCCTTTGCTTATCCGTACAAGGACCTCGACCTGCATACCTTGATCTTCCAGATCAACGGTTACGACGTTTTTGAACTTCCTGATTTATATACCGTCAGCCGGCAGTGGAAAGAGAAGATCCTGCATGTCCGGTGCACTTTGAAGAAGAAACTGCCGCCCGGGTACCATTACTTGAGGCTTGACGTCGCAGACAAAAACGGGGTGCGGGCTAAGCCTATAGAAAAGGAAATCTTCATCAGACCGTAAGCGCGGCAGAGCAGAGCGCAGAAAAGGATTTTTAGTTACCGACCAGAATAGACTTAAGTATGTCAGTAATTGCGGAGGGGATGACCTTGGCCGGAAAGATCGGCGTTCTGATGGGAGGCCGTTCGGCCGAACGGGAAGTGTCCTTGAAGAGCGGTACGGCCGTGCTGAAGGCCCTCGCGGAAAAAGGCTTGAACGCCGTCGCCATCGACCTTGGGGAAAAACCGGCGGCTCAGATTGAAGGAGCCGGCATCGAATTTGCCTTCATCGCCCTCCATGGCCGTTTTGGCGAGGACGGTACCGTCCAAGGGTTACTGGAACTGCTGGGCATTCCTTACACCGGCTCGGGTGTGCTGGCCAGCGCCCTGGGGATGAACAAGATCGCCACCAAGCGGCTGCTGAATAGCGTCGGACTGCCCAACCCCCGCTTCACCGTAGTCAAGGCCCGCCCGGCTGCCCGGGAGGGCTTCGACGAAACGGCGGCTGTAATTGCAGCGGAGATGGGCGTTCCCCTGGTGGTTAAGCCCTGTATGCAGGGCTCGTCCATTGGCGTCCACATCGTGCGCGACGCCGGGGATTTGCCGTCCGCCTTGCAAAACGCTTTTCGTTACGACAGACAACTCCTGGTCGAGGAGTTCATCCCAGGAGTCGAAATCACGGCAGCCGTGCTGGGTAACGACAACCCGGAGGTGCTGCCGCTTATCGAAATCACGTCGGCCACCGGGGTATATGATTACACCGCCAAATACACGCCCGGGAAAAGCTTCCACATCATCCCCCCGCGGCTCCCGCAGGACATCCAGGACCGCATCAAGGACCTGGCCCGCCAGACTTTTGAACTGCTCGGCTGCCGGGGCTTTGCCCGGGTGGATTTTATCGTGGGCAAGGACGGTCCCCTCATCCTTGAACTGAATACCATTCCGGGAATGACCGAGGTCAGCCTTTACCCCGACGCCGCCCGCGCCGCCGGGATCAGCTTCCCTGACCTGGTCGAGCGCCTGATCGCCCTGGGAATGGAATAAAGACGGGAGATTGGCGATAATGAACCTGAGCAAAGCGGAACTGGCCAAGCTGATTGACCACACCAACCTGAGGCCTGATGCGGTAAGAGCGGACATCGTGCGATTGTGCGCAGAAGCCAGGGAGTTCGGCTTCGGCGCGGTATGCGTGGCGTCGTGCTATACGCCGACGGCGGTCTCCCAGCTTTACGGCACGGGCATCAAAGTCTGTACCGTGATCGGCTTCCCGCACGGCACGGCCTCGCTGGCCGCCAAGGTGGCGGAGGCCAGACAGGCGGCCCTGGACGGCACCGACGAGATCGACGTTGTACTGAACGTCGGCGCCATCAAGGAAGGTGACACGGCCTACGCCATGTCGGAAGCCGACAAAGTCATCGAGGGCGCGCGTGACATTCGCAAGGATATCCACGTTAAACTGATCCTCGAAACCGGGTACCTGACCGACCAGGAGAAGCTTGTCGGCTGCTGGGTGGCTACGGGAGCCGGCGCGGATGCGGTTAAAACCTCGACGGGCTACGGCCCCAAAGGGGCCACCGCGGAGGACGTGCGATTCCTGCGCAGGGCTGTCGGCAGCGCCCTCGGGGTGAAAGCCGCCGGCGGCATCCGCAACCTGGCCTTCGCCCTGGCGATGCTGGAGGCCGGCGCCGACCGCTTGGGGACAAGCTCTGGCGTTGCGATTATGCAGGAATGGCCCGGGATGTGGGGCTGTTGAAAAACTTCGCCTGGCTTTGTCACGCTCGCCGCCCAGTGCTCACGTACCACCCAGTACGCTCCGCGCTGGCCGGCTTCGCCTTCCGCGCCATGCTCGTTTTTGAACAGCCCCTGTTTTTTCAACACGTCCGATGTAGGGGACCGCTATTCTGAACTGGAGTGTCGAACTCCTGCGTATAATCCCTACCTTTGTCGGAAGAAACTTGGAAATAATGGCAGGATAAGGAAGCTTACGCGCCGAAACCTCTACCGGAAAGAGAGGGGAGGCGCACCGAATGTACTGGATTTTTGTTCGAAGCCCATGGGCGCGAATGAAGGACAGGGTAAATCGCAGCAGCTTCTGGTATTTGAGTTCGCGCTTTTACAGGCTGATAGGCGCGGAAACGCGCGCGCTCAATCTTCTCGAGGCCGTACTGAAGAAGGTGCCGAAAAGAGCCGACCTGCATCTCGAGGCGGGGAAACTGTATCTTCATCGCGGACAGCTCGACCGGGCCGCCTGGCACCTGTCGAGAGCCAATTACGGTTTTGATACCGGTAATTTCATTGCCTGGCTTGAGGAAACAACCCTAAACGATGACAAGGAGATTCTCGGGGATCGCGCCAGGATTTTTTGCGCCCTGGGGGACTGGCACCTGCAGGCGGGCGAACCGGAGAAAGCCCTGACGATGTACGACCGGGCGATGCTCGCGGGACGGAACGTGGGCATCTCCGTACTGAACAACAGGGGTCTGGCCCTGATGCAACTCGGCAGGATGCGCGAAGCCAAGGTGCATTTCGAGCAGGCCCGCGCTTACGGCTCCAACGCCGAGCTCGAGTTCAACAGCGGTTTGCTCTACAGCAAGCTCGGCCAGCACCGGGAAGCCGTCGATTGTTACGAGTCGGCCCAGCGGCACGGCTTTAATTCTGTCGAACTGCTTAACAACAAGGGCTTCAGCCTTTTCCACCTCCGCCGCTATGAAGAGGCCGTACTGTGCTACGAACTGGCCAGAAAACTGGCCCCCGCCGACCCTACCGTGCTGGCCAATCTTGCTGCCTGTTACGAAGTGACAGAGCAATACACCAAAGCGGTGAGCGTGTATTACGCCGCCTTGAAGTACGCGCCGAACGACGCCGCGCTCCACAACAACCTTGCCGTCTGCCTGGTGAAGCTCCAAAAATTTGCCGACGCCTTGCCGCACCACGACCGGGCGTTGGCGCTGGTCCCGCAAAACACTGTTTACCACGCCAACCGGGCCATCTGCCTGGGTCACCTGGGCAACGCCGAGGAGGCGACGAAGATCTTCCAGCACCTGCTGGCGAAAGACCCAAGGAACACGCTCCTCTGGGGCCTGTACGGTGACTTTCTGGCCCAGCTGCAGCGTATGGACGAAGCGGTCGACGCCTACAATCTGTCCCTGGGCCTGGTCGATCCGGGCGCCGCATAAATAGCTGTAAGCTATAGGTGATAAGGAGCAGCACATCGTTTACATCCAGGGTAGTTTGTATCCTAAACTACAATTTCTCGACCCTGGTAACCAACGATAACGGTTACAGC